>JACAEG010000239.1 GCA_013388965.1 Pseudorhodoplanes sp.
GCTGGGACGCGGTCGAGGTGCCGGTGCGCGCGCGCGGCGCGGAAAAGCTGTCGCGCGGGAATGTCTACGCCAACCTCAGTGTGAGCCGGGAAGGCGTCATGCCGGTCGTGCGGGTCAATGAGCCGGTCCTGACCGCGATCCTCTCCGCCATGAACAGGCTCGCCGGCATTGTCGATGCCCAGAAGCCGACGCTCGACGGCGTGCTCGGCCTGAAGGGCGTGATCGACGTGGTCGAGGAAGAAGAGGACGAGCAGGCGCGCGCCGCGGCCGAAGCTGCCATCGTCGAAGGCTTCGGCGAGGGGCTCGCCGGGTTATGCGAGATGCGCCGGCATGAGGGCGCCGCGCTCGGCGCCATTCTCTCCGGCAAGCTCGACGAGATCGCGGCGCTGACCGCGCGGGCGGAAGCGGCGCCGGGCCGCGCGCCGGAGGCGATCCGCAAGCGGCTCGCCGAGCAGGTCGCGGCGCTGCTCGAAACGCCCGGGCGTTTCGATTCGGACCGGCTGCATCAGGAAGCGATCCTGCTTGCCGCCAAGGCAGACATCCGCGAGGAGCTCGACCGGCTCGCCGCGCATGTCGCGCAGGCGCGCAAGCTCATTTCCGGCGGCGGCGCCGTCGGGCGCCGCCTCGATTTCCTGGCGCAGGAATTCAACCGCGAGACCAATACGCTCTGCTCCAAATCCAACGATATCGAGCTGACCAATATCGGTCTCGAACTCAAGAGCGCGGTCGAGCAGTTCCGCGAGCAGGTACAGAATCTCGAATGAGCGCCCCGATCGAGATCGCCCGCCGGGGCATCATGCTGATCGTCTCCTCGCCTTCGGGCGCGGGCAAGACGACGCTGACGCGCAACCTCCTGAAAGAGGAGGAGAATGTCAGCCTGTCGATCTCCGTCACCACGCGCCAGCGGCGGACCAGCGAAATCGACGGCGTGCATTACAAGTTCCTGACGCACCGCCAGTTCGAGCTGATGCGCGACGGCGGCGAGCTGCTGGAATGGGCTGAGGTGCACGGCAACTATTACGGTACTCCGCGCGAGCCGGTGGAAACGGCGCTCGCGGAAGGCCGCGACGTGCTCTTCGACATCGACTGGCAGGGCACTCAGCAGCTCTACGCGTCGATGCGCTCGGATGTCGTCAGCGTCTTCGTCCTGCCGCCCACGGCCGAAGAACTGAAACTGCGGCTGGAGCGCCGGGCCGAGGACACGCCCGAGATCATCGCCCGGCGGCTGAAGAATGCCGCGGAGGAAATTCCGCATTGGGAGGAATACGACTACGTCCTCGTCAACCGCGATCTCGACAAGAGCTTCGCGCGCCTGCGCGGCATCCTCACCGCGGAACGGCTGAAGCGCGTGCGCAAGGAAGACATCCAGGAATTTGTCGACGCGCTGCTCGCGGACTTGAAGAAGCTCACGCCGTAGCGGCCTTGAGCGCGCGCGCGAGCGCAACGTAGGCCGATACCGGGATCGTTTCGGCCCGCGCAGTCTCGTCGATGCTGGCCTCGGCGAGCAGCCGGACGGGATCGACCTCAAGCGATTTCAGGCTTTGCCGGAGCATCTTGCGGCGCTGGCCGAAGGCGGCCTCGGTGACGCGTTCGAGCAGGACGCGGTCGCAGGGCTCCGGCTCGCCGCGCGGCACGAACTCGACAACCGTGGAGGTGACTTTCGGCGGCGGCACGAAAGCCTTGGGCGAGATGTCGAACAGGATGCGAGGCACCGTTCGCCACTGCGCCAGCACCGACAGCCGGCCATAGGTTTTCGAGCCGGGAGGCGCGACGATGCGCTCGGCGACTTCGCGCTGGAACATCAGAACCATGCGATCGTACCAGGGCGGCCAGGGCTCGATCGTCAGCCACGAGACGAGCAGGGGCGTCGCGATGTTGTAGGGCAGGTTCGCGACGATGCGTACGGGCCCGTCATCGCCGAGCAGCGGACGCGGATCGACGGTCAGGGCGTCGCCCTCGACGATCTCGAGCCGTTCGGGATAGCGCGCCGCGATGTCGGTCAGCGCCGCGAGCGTGCGGCGGTCGCGTTCGATGGCAATCACGCGCCTGGCGCCGAGCGCCAGCAGCGCGCGCGTCAGCCCGCCCGGCCCCGGGCCGATTTCGATAACGGTCGCGTCCTCAAGCGGTCCCGCAGCCCGTGCGATCCGGGCCGTCAGATTGAGATCGAGCAGAAAATTCTGGCCGAGGGATTTCCTGGCCTGAAGGTCATGGGCGCGCAACACCTCGCGCAACGGCGGCAGATCGTCGATGCTGTTCATGTCAAGTCAGGCGGCCGCGACCGGATGGCGCGCGGACGAACGAGACAAGCGCGCGGCGAGTGCAAGCGCCGCGATGAGGCTGCCCGGGTCGGCGCGGCCTGTCCCGGCAAGGTCGAAGGCCGTGCCGTGATCGGGCGAGGTGCGGATGAAGGGCAGGCCGAGCGTGACATTGACCGCCTTGTGAAAGGCGAGCGTCTTGACCGGGATCAGCGCCTGATCGTGATACATGCACAGGGCGGCATCGTAGCCCTTGCGCGCCGCCGGATGAAACATGGCATCGGCGGGCAGGGGGCCGTGGGCCTCGATTCCCTCGGCCTTCAATTGCTCGACCGCCGGCCGTACGATGGCGAGATCTTCCTCGCCGAGCGCCCCGTCTTCGCCGGCATGCGGGTTGAGGCCCGCAACGGCGAGTCTGGGTTGCCGAAGGCCGAAGCGGCGCTCCAGGTCGCGGGCAACGATGCGGCCCGTTTCGACGATCAGAGCCTGCGAAAGCCTGTCCGGAACCTCGCGAAGAGGCAGGTGTATCGTAACCGGCACCACAGCGAGGATTTCCGACCAGATCATCATGACCGGCTTCGCCGCGCGCCCCGTGAATTCCGCCGCCAGCCGCGCGAGAAATTCGGTCTGGCCCGGGTCGCCAAATCCCGATTGGTAAAGGACGAGCTTTGCGACGGGATTCGTCACGACGGCGCTGGCCCGTCCCTCGATCACATCGCGCACGCCGCGTCTGATTGAGGCGATGGCGGACAACGCGCTGGACTCATCGGGACGCCCTGGCTCCGTGGTCGTGGTCATATCGAGGGTGACGATCGGTAACGCATCCGCGAAGACGCTGCTCGCGCCTTCCGGCTCGACCTCCCGGAAAGGAACGGAATATCCGAGCGCGCTCGCGCGGCGGACGACGAAAGCGGGATCCGCGATGAGATAGAAGGGCGGCAATCCCAGCTCGGACCGTCGCAGCCAGACAGCCAGCGCCAGATCGGGTCCGATGCCGGCCGGCTCGCCGATCGTGAGCGCCAGAGGGAGGGACATCTCCGTCCCGCTACTTGTATTCAATCATGGCACCCTTGCGCAGTTCCTTGAGGTAACGCTGCGCCTGTGCATTGAACTTCGCGGAATAGAGCTCGTCCCGAATTGCCTTCTTCATCGGCGAATCGGCGGTGGTTTCCTTCTTTGCGCAAACGGCAAAAACCTCGACGCCGCCTGGCGTGACTTCCGGCGGGGTCAGGCGGCCCACCTCGACCCTGTCGAGCGCGACCCGTAGCTGCTCGGACAAATCCGCCGAATTGCGCCGTATGGTCTCGCGGACGACGACATCCCGCAGACCGCGCGCGAGGGTGATTCCTTCGTCGCAATCCTGGAAGCGCGAACGCAGGGCCTCGGCTTCCCGCTTGCGGCCTTCGATGATGGAATCGGCCGCCCCGCGAGGCGCAACGAACAGGATTGGCCGCAACTGATATTCGTAGCCGACGCCGCCTTCCTTGCCGCGAGCCTCCATGGCGGTGAGAATGTCTTTTTCGCCGACCTGCAGGCTCTGCCCGAATTTTCCTCGGATAATCTGCGCCCACACCATGTCGGCCGCGAGCCGCGCCTTCAGCGCGTTGGGATTGACGCCCGCCTGCTGCAGACTTTTCGCAAAAGCTTCCGGAGACGCGCCGATATTGCGCGCGATATTGGCGAAGGCACCCTCGATCTCGGACTGCGACGGATCCATGCTGTAGAGCTTTCCGACCGAGAGCTTCAATTTGTCGTCGATCAGGTCGTTCAGCACTTCTTCGCGGGTTTGCTTCTTGCCGCCGCCGAGCGCGGCAAGACGGCTGCGCTGCTCGATATCGTATTGGGTAATGGGCTGCCCGTTGACGAACACTACGACCTGCGCGGATGCGCCGAGACTCGTCAGGAACAGGCAGGCGGCAGCGGCCAGCAACATGGTTCCGAGCCGCCATGAAAGCTCCCGCGGCGGGAAAAGAGATCGCATTCTGGTCATCTCCATCCGGCCCCCGTTGCCTTCTAGAGCCCGCCACCCAATCCGCCAACCCCTTGTGAGAAGGATGTCTCGCCGATCGTGCGCAGGCTGAGCTGCAGCAGCAAGCGGTGATCGGTATTGACGTCTGCGCTGTAATTGTAGCTCGTGATATAGTTGACGGCGAGAATGAGGCAGTCGTCCACGTATCCGACACCGATCCGGGTTTGATCGAAGCGGTCGGCATCGAGATCGTAGCGGGCGGCGCCCTGCACGACCCAGTTCGGGGTCAGCTTGATCGAGGCGCCGCCGAGAATGCCCTCCCGGCGTTCCAGGAAGCCGAGCGCCGGCTGCTTGTCGTAATTTCCATAGAGCGCCTGCACCGACCAGCGGTCGAAATTCGCCTGCGCCTCCGCCTCGAAGCGGCGCACCTTGAAGGAGTCGGAGTCGAACCGGTAGCGCGTGCTGAACCGGAAGATGCGGTCAGGCTGGTAGCTGACGCGCGCCACGTAATCGGACCGGCTCTTGTCCAGTCCGGAATCAAGCCCCGCATTGGTCGAGTCGCTGTGAACGAAGGAATTCTCCCCGAACAACTGATAGGATTGGCCGAACAGCACGTTCACGAAACCGCCGCGATTGAACTGGGCGGTGTACTGGACGCCGGCATTCAGCCGGCCGCCGCCTTCGATACGGTCCCAGCCCGCGAACTTGTCCACCTTGAACAGATTGCTGTCATCGTAGATGAGGCTTTGCGAATCCTCGTTCGGCAGTTTCCCGATAAGCTTCTCGTTGGGGCGCGCGATGAACTGCGCGATCGGTTCGATCGTCTGCGTGCCCCAGGTCTGCACGCTGATGAAGGGATAGCGATATTCGATGCCCACCGTCGGCATGCCGCGCACGAAGCTGCGGTCGCCCGGATCGATATAGTTCGAGACCCCCGGCTGGTCCCTGACCTCGACCGCGGCGACATCGCCGCGGACCGACGCGAACGGCGTCCACACCTGGCCGAACGTGTCCGTGATGCTTCGGCGCCAGTCGACTTGCGCAGAGAAGCGGGAATAGGTGCCCGGTACGCCGCGCAGCAGGCAATTGCTCGGAACCTTGATCGCGGGATCGGCCGTCAGCGAGGTGCAGTCCTTATTGGTCAGGGCCGAATCGGAGATGGCGTCGAACGAGGCATTCTGGCGCGACAGGCTTGTCAGGTTCGTGGTGAACGAAAGCTCTCCGCCCGCGACCGGCTGACCGAACACGTAACTGTAATCCATCACCGGATGGATCACCGGGATCTCGCTCTGATTGTCGAACTGCGAATAGCCGTAATAGTGAATGGCGCGGATATCGAAGTAGCTGCGATTGCCCTTGCCGGTCAGGTAAAGCTGGGAGACCCCTTCGTTCAAGCCGGTGTCGAACGGGTCGATATTCGTTTGCCGGATCGACACATTGTAGTCCTGAAAGAATGTCTGGTCGGTGAGCAAGACCGCGTCCCAGCCCCAGACCCACTTGTCGTTCAGCGCAAACATGCCGGACGATTCGAGGCTGCCGCGGAAGGTGCGGAAGCCCGGTGTCGTCGTCCCATTGTCGCGGATGAAGACGTCCTTGTCCTGCTGGAAGATGCCCGCGCCGCGGATCATCCAGGCGCCGTTGACCGTGCGCTGCCGAAACTCCGCCTGCATCATCGGACCCTGCCTGGTCGTGATGGTCGGCGTGAGCGTCAGGTCATAGTCGGGCGCGAGCACCCAGTAATAGGGGACCTGGGCGGCGAAGCCATATTTGTCGCTCGAGGAGAAGATCGGAATCAGGAAGCCGCTTTTCCGCTTAACCGTCGGGTCGGGCGCGGAGAAGAACGGCACCTGCGCGAGGGGGACGCCGAGAAACTCCAGGCTCGCATTCTCGAAGTAGAGCATCCGCTCGCCTTCGTTGTGGATGATCCGAGCGGCCTTGACCTGCCATACCGGCGGCTTCTTCGGATCGTCCTTGCAGGGCTCGCATGCGGTGTAGACGCCGTTCTGCAGCACCGTGATGTCGCCGCCGCTGCGGTCGGCGCGGGTTGCCGCAAAGCGCGTGCGATCCGGCGTGTCCAGTCTCAGCGAATCGACGAATCCGTCCCGATAGTCGTCCGACAGATCGAGAATTTCGCCGTAGGTGATGCGCCCGCTCGTTTCTGTCAGGCGGACATTGCCCTGCGCGCGCAGGCGCTTGGTCTTCTGATTGTAGATGATGCGGTCGGCCTCGACGGTCGAGCCGTTGTAATACATCTGCACATTGCCGACTGCAGACACCTGCTCGTTGACGTGGTCGTAGTGAATCTCGTCGGCCTGGACGAGCATCTTGCCTTGCTGGCCGGGCGCCGGCGCCGGCGCAGGCGTCGATCTGGCCCTCGGTGCGTTGGGGAAGGTGAGAAAGTTCGTCTGCGCGAGCGCAGGCGCGGCGCCCAAGACGCCGAAAAGAATCCCGCTAGCGATGAGGGTGAAGCCGCGACGCCTTCGCTTGCGGGGCGATGGCGGACGAGCGGTGATCGCGCCGGCCATCACCCGTCCTCCTGATAAAGCAACGCGACAAAACCCGTGAGACCGCCGAGCAGCGCCGGGGCCCAGGCTGCGGCCACGGGGTGCATCAGTTCGGCCTTGCTCAGATCCTCGGTAACCTTGGCCAGAACATAGAGCAGAAAGCCGGCCGCGATTCCACCCAGAACCATCTTCTGGACGCCGCCCATCCGGAAGAATCGCAGGCTGACGGCTGCGGCCAGGAACACCATCGCCACGAGGAAGAACGGCCGCGCCAGCAGCTTCTGGAACTGCAGGCGGTAGCCGGCGGCCTTCAGCCCGGCATTGTCCGCATCGCGGATGTGCCCGGGCAATTCCCAAAACGATACCGTCTCGGGATTCGCGAAGCTCTCCTGCACCTGTTCCGGCGTAAGATTGGTGGGCAAGGTATGGATCGCGTGGTCGGCCGGCGGGGTGCCGGGGGAATAAATGCGCGCCTCGCGCAATCTCCACTGGCCGGGCTCGAGCGTCGCGCTCTTGGCCTCGATCCGGTCCCGGTAGCGGCCCTCGGGATCGAAGGTGAAGATGCTCACGCCGCTCAGCTCGACGCCTTGTGCGCTGGACGCCCGCGCATTGACGATCGCCTCGCCGGAGACGCTGCGCTGACGCACCCACAAGCCGGTGCTGGTCTGCTGCAAGGCGGAACTCGAGCCGCCGAAAATCTCCGCCTCGAGCTTGCGGGCCTGTTCCTGGAGCGCCGCCGAGATGGGGTTGTAGATCGTGGTTGCGAGAATTCCGAGCACAAGGGCCGTTACAAGCGCCGGCCCGACAAATTGCCAGGCCGACATGCCCGCCGCGCGTGCCACCACCAGTTCCAGCCGGCGCGAGATGCTGAGATAGCAGGTCATGGCGCCGATCAGCACGCAGAACGGCATCAGGCGTTCGAGCATCAGGGGCAGCCGGAAGAACGAGATCTTGGCCGCCGTCAGCGCGGACACATTGGCCATGTCGCTTGTGCGACGCGCCATCTCGATGAAATCGATGATGCCGACGAGGAAATAGACGCCGACGAACACGCCGACCACAGCGAGCAGGAAGCGCTTCGCGAAATAGATCGAGAGGGTCGGGTTCAGCGTCATGACGCCGACCTCGGCGCGAACCGGCGCCAGAAGCGCTCGTTCACGCGGTTCATCCAGTCGGCTGCTGCCGGCGGCAGCTCGATCACCATGCCCCGGCCGATCGCCATCAGGCCGAAGCCGATCGTTGCCGCGATGGCGAGATAGGGGATGGCGAGCGCCCACGGATTCGTGACGCTCGCGACAATGGCGGCGAAGCCGACGATCCTGAGCACAGCAACGCCCAAGATCGCGGATGCCATCGCCGCGCCCCGGCTTTGTCGCGTGGTACGCGGCGCGCCGAGATAGGCGTAGGCGATGATGACGAAGGCAAAGGGATAGAAGGGCGCCAGAATGCGGTCATGCATTTCGGCACGGGCAGCCGTTGCCTGCGTGGTCGCGATCGGATCGTCGGCGTCGGGCCAGGCCAGCTCCCAAAGATAGCGCTCGCGCATCGACATATTGCGGTTCTGGCTTCCCGGCGCGAAGCGCGACAGGTCGAACGCATAGCGGTCGAACACCACGAAGGCGGGATCCTTCTGCCCCGCTTCCTTGCGCTGGACGCTGCCGTTCTGCAGGACGAGGAAGGTGCCCTGGTCGTTTTTCAGGATTTCGCCTTCCTCCGCAAGGAAGGTCGCCTGCTCCTTCTTGTCCCGGCGGTCGTCGACGAAGATGCCGGACAACAGGCCGTTCGGCCGCCGCTCGCGGATATGGAAGGTCATGCCCCGTTCGAGGCTCATGAAGCGGCCGGGCTGCACGATATTGGTTACGAGATCGGCGCGGACTTCCGTCGCCCAGCTGCGCAGGAGCCGCAGGGATTGCGGGCCGAGATAGGCCGAGATCACGGCGACCATCAGAGAAACCACGAGCGCGACCGCCAGGAACGGGCGAAAGAGGCGCCAGGGCGACATGCCGGCCGCATTCATCACGATCAATTCGGAATCGGTGGAGAGCTTGTTCAGCACATGGCCGACCGAGATCACCATCGCGATCGGCGCAATCACCAGGATCAGAAAGGGAATGACGAGGCCGGTGATGCCAACGAAGACGAGGATCGTCTGACCGCGATTGGTCATCAGGTCGACGTCGCGCAGGGCCTGCGTGATCCAGATGGTCGCGGTGAGGCTGACCAGAATCAGGATGAACGCACCCAGCGTCGAACGAAAAATATACTGGCCGATCGACCCCATCGTCCCCCGACATTCCCCCGCGATGCCGCCTGCGGCCCGAAGCGTTGGTTCCCCGTCCACGCGCCCAGCCGGGTCCGCCCTTCACCCCGCGAACCTATGCCTTATCGATTGATTCACATAATGGCCGAGCCGTGGCAAACCCGTTGAAAATGCGACGGAAAATCTTAACGAGCCAGCAAGATTAACGGAAGCTGTGGCCGCGCTGCACCATTCCTCGCCCGCATGGTTAACGATCCGGTGACGGGCGCGCTTTCTCAACCGATTTTTGCCTTGCCGGCAACGCCTGGGGGACATTAGGGACGCCCGGCCGGCGGGTGATATAGGCTGATGCCGGTTCAGCCCGCTTTGGCGGTCGATCGAAGGAAGATTTCATGCCCGGCACCCTCAAGCTCGGATTCGCCCCGCTCACGGCATCAGCCAAGGGTGTTCTGGTTGTGTTCTGCGACGAGAGCCTGACGGTCGGGCCGAGAACGCGCAGGGTGCTGGGCCCGCTCGCCGACGGCCTGAAACGGATCGCTGCAGCGGATCATTTTACCGGCAAGAGCGGATCGGCGCTCGACCTCGTGGCGCCGGCCGGGATCCATGCCTCGCGCCTGATCGTGGTCGGCACCGGAAAGGACACGAAGACCGCCGGAAAGGACATGGTCAAGCTCGGGGGGGCGACCCTGGGCAGGGTTCCCGGGCGCGCAAGCGAGGTTACGATCCTCGCCGAGTGGCCGGACGGCGCGATGAAGGCGGACCAGGCGGCCGACCTTGCGCTCGGCATCACGCTGCGGGCCTACGAATTCGACCGCTACAAGACCAGGAAGAAGGAGGGCGAGGAGCGCCCGGCAAGCGTGGCCGTCACGGTCGGCGTCGGCGACGTCGAGCGCGTCAGGAAATCCTGGCGGACGCGCGACGCGGTGGCGCAGGGCGTCGTCATGGCGCGCGATCTGGTCAACGAGCCGGCGAACGTCCTCTACCCGGAGGAATTCGCACGCCGCGCTGCGACCTTGAAGAAGGCCGGCGTCGGGATCGAGATTCTCGACGAGCCGGCGATGAAAAAGCTTGGCATGAATGCGCTGCTCGGCGTCGGGCAGGGATCCGCGCACGACAGCCGCGTCGTCATTATGCGATGGAACGGCGGCAGGAAAGCCGATGCGCCGATCGCCTTCATCGGCAAGGGCGTCTGTTTCGATACCGGCGGCATCTCGATCAAGCCGGCCGCGAGCATGGAAGACATGAAGGGCGACATGGCGGGCGCAGCCTGCGTCGTGGGCCTCATGCATGCGCTCGCAACGCGCAAGGCCAAGGTGAACGTGGTCGGCGCCATCGGCCTCGTGGAGAACATGCCGGACGGCAAGGCGCAGCGGCCGGGTGACATCGTCACATCGATGTCGGGGCAGACGATCGAGATCATCAATACCGACGCCGAAGGCCGGCTGGTGCTCGCAGACTTGCTGTGGCATGTCGGACAGAAGTTCAAGCCGAAATTCATGGTCGATCTCGCCACCCTGACGGGCGCGATCATCGTCGCGCTCGGGGTCGAACATGCCGGCCTGTTCGCAAACGACGACAAGCTTGCGGAGCGGCTCGTCAAGGCGGGACAGGAGACCGGCGAGAAGGTCTGGCGCATGCCGCTCGGACCGGAATACGATAAGCTGATCGATTCGAAATTCGCCGACATGAAGAATACCGGCGGGCGCCACGGCGGCTCGATTACGGCGGCGCAGTTCCTGCAGCGCTTTGTCGAAAAGACGCCGTGGGCGCATCTCGACATTGCCGGCACCGGGATGAGTTCGCCTGCGACCGACATCAACCGGTCATGGGGCTCTGGCTTCGGCGTGCGGCTGCTCGACCGTCTGGTGGCGGATTACTACGAGTAGGATCGCGAAGCCATCGACGTTCCAAACCGACCGGTGGAAACTTTCTGGCCGCGTCCATGCGCGGACTGCACGGGCGCGCTCACGTATTTTTCTTGTTGCCAAATTATCATTATTTGATAAAAATGTTAATGTTGATGCTGAATAACTCCCAATAGTGAGGATTGTTCCATGCCGCCAACTGCCGTCCAAGCCGGTGCATTTCTGCATCATCTGCAGTTCGAGAGCGAGTCTCCCGAGAAGCTGGCCGCCTTCTACGGCGACGCGATGAACATGCAGGTCGAAAGCCGGAATGGCATGTGGGCCTGCACCGGTCCGGGGCGGCGCGTGGCGATCGTGCGCGGA
>JACAEG010000268.1 GCA_013388965.1 Pseudorhodoplanes sp.
AGGGCGCGGCGATCGCGATCGCGCTGATCGTGGGGCTGTCCTATTCGTCCGCCGACCGCCTCGTCGCGCTGCTCGGTCACAGCGGCGCGCGCGTGGTGTCGCGGCTCGCGGCGTTCATTCTTTTGTGCGTGGGCGTGCAGATCGCGCTGACCGGGGTGCTGGAGGCGATGGGCAACCGCTGACGCGGCGCACGGACATCGTGCGATAACCGACCAGATCAAGCTTTCCTGTCGCGCCATTGCCGATCTGCTCGTGCGCAAGGGTCGAGGGTGGCGCGAGAACGAGGGAAGTTTCAGGAGTAAAATCCTTGGCAGCGCGAGGCTGCTTCGGGCAGGCTTTCCGCAAGCGCCGCCTTCGCGGGCGGCCGCGCTTTCCCGCGCCGTTAACGCATTTTCGGCCCCCGCCAAAGAATGCGGGCTTTTTCGGCGCGAATATGCAATAAGTCTGATCGATCCGGGCTGGGGCCTGCAAAACCACGAAAAAAAGGACAGTGCGCGTGACTGATCAAACTCATCAGTTCAAGATCGGCCAGCTGGTCGAGATCATTCCCTCCACCATGCGCTGGGCGGCGAAGGGAACCTACGAAATCGTCAGCCTCGTGCCCGTGAGCGCGAACGATCCGCAATACCGCATCAAGAGCGTGAGCGAGAAGCACGAGCGCGTCGTCGGTCAGAGCGATCTGGTGCCCGCGCAAAACACCGCGGAGCTGGACGAACTGCGCTCCGCCTGATCTCCAGGGGCGCGGATCGCGCCCGGACCGGACATCCTTCATCCTCGAGGTCCGTCGTCGTGCTGCAACGCACGCGCCGATTTCCTTGGCCTTGCGGCCGGAAAGGGCGCAGGGTCGGAACGTGACGACAATGAGAGAGGGGATGGGACATGCGCTTCTTCCAGGCGAGCGATGCGGCAGGCAGATCCGGCGAAGTGATCGGCAGCCTGGTGACGATCGGCGTGATCGGGGTGGTGGCCTACGTCACGCTGATGAGCACGCCGCTTGGAGAGGCGCTGCGGCACCTGTTCGACCACGCCTGAGCCGAAGCGGGGGCTCCCGATGCGCCGCCGACGTCACAGGAAAATAATCCTTGACAGCGCAACGCTGCTCCGGTAGCCTTGCGCCACGCTCCGTATTTGCGTGCGGAGGGTTCTGCGGATGCCCGCGCCCGGCCGCCGGCGCGCGGAGCGACGGCTTGGGCGCCGCCAATCACTCGTCCGCGCGAACCGGAAAATGCCGGCGGGTATGCTGCGGATAATAGCAGACCTGCGGCATGCGAAGGCCGGGAATGCAGGCGCGCCGCACGCGCGATTCCGCGTAGCCCTGGCCGCCCGACACCTCATAATAATATCCCGGCTTGCTCGCCGTCCTTGACGGCGCGCTGCGCGTGCGCGCAAACGCCTTGCTCCGGGTCTTCGCGACACTTGTCTTCGCGACGGTGGTCTTCGCGACGCTTGTCTTCGCGACGCCTGTCTTGGCGAGGCTTGTCTTGGCGACGCCGGTCCTGGCCGCGCTCTCTGCCGCGTTTGCGGTCGTCCTGACGGCCTGGTTCCCGGCGGCACGCAATGTGGCCGCGCTGCCGGCCGTCTTGCCCTTGACGACTGTCTCCTCCCCGGCGGCGTTTTCCGTCGCGCGCGCGCGGGCCGCCCTGATTCTCAGCGCGGACACGGGCATTGTTGCAGGCTCGGGCGCCTTCGTTGCGATGTCGCTTTCGCCGGATGCAGTGAGCGGCTGGGCGTTCGCCGTCTCCGGAGTCGCCGCGGGCGTGGGTTCCGCTGTCGCGGGCGGGGCGATGCGGTCCGCGATCTTGCGCGAATCGGCCGCCTGCTTCGGCGTCATGACGGTCAGGTCGCGTCTCGGCCAGCGATCGGACAAGGCCTCGCCGGTGGCCGCTGTGGCCTTGTCGGATTTCTGAACGTCGCCCGGATGCTCGAATGCGAGCACGAACAGAGCTGACACACAGGCCGCGACAGCGGCCGCAACGAGGACGTGAGACAGTCGCATCGGCAGATCCTCGGCCGCTAAGCGGCGCAACCTTCTGCCCCCCGGGACCGGCTGTAACAGAATCGCGCGCAGGAATGAAGGGACGATGGGAGACGCGATCGCGTTGCCGTTAAGGCAGGAAAATAATCCTTGACACCGTGACGCTGCTCCGCTAGGGTTTCGCCACGCTCCACATTTGCGTTCGGGCGGCGACGGCGCCACCGGACAGAGCGCGGCAAACGCCACAATTCACTCCGTCACCCCAAGGTGCGAGCGGCCAGTCGGCGCGAGCCCCGAAGGCCGATCGGGCTGTCGGGCCGCGCATCCTTCGAGGTCCGCTGCGCGGCGGTCCCAGGATGACGGATCAGGATTCTGGGTTCGCACCAGCATGACCGACATTCCAGACAACGCGCGGCGCGCGCGCGAGATGTATGCCGCCGGCGCGACGGCGCGCGCCATCAGGGAAGCCACCGGACTGAGCACCTGGAAAATCTATTTCTGGATCGACGGCGGACCGAAGGCGGAGGGCGTGCCGCTGCTGCCGCCGCTGCCTCGGCGGAACAACGTCGCGCGGCGGCGCCCGTTCAGGGACGACCGCGTCGCGCTCGTCGGCCGCATGATGATCGCGGCCGAGGCGCAAGTGAGGGAAATCGAGGCGCGGCTGGCCGGTGAGGGCGCTCCGCCGGATCGCGCGCGCGATGCGCGCACGCTCGCGGTGCTCGCGCGCACGATGCGCGAGCTCATTGCAGTCGATTCACTTCGGAGGGGCGGGGACCAACGTGTGAAGAAGCAAGAACGCCATGACGATCCCGTGCCTCGCGACGTCGACGAACTTCGACGAAGACTTGCACGACGTCTTGACGAGCTTGTCGCCGAGTCAAAGAGAGTATGTCCTGACGAGGCTTGAGCCCGTCCTTCTCCCGCCGCTGGCCGGGCAATGGAGGACCTTCGCGCACGCGCATCAGCGGCCGCCGCATCTCGCCAACGACGGAGGTCCCTGGACCACCTGGCTGCTGATCGGCGGGCGCGGCGCGGGCAAGACGCGCGCGGGGGCCGAATGGGTGCGCGGCATGGTGCAAGGCGAGGGCGGATCGAGCGCGCTGCGCATCGCGCTCGTCGGGGAGACCTTCGCCGACGTGCGCGACGTGATGATCGAGGGCGAATCCGGGCTGCTCGCGGTGCATCCCTTTTACGAGAAGCCGCAATGGTCGCGAAGCTTGCGGAAAGTGGAGTGGGCGAACGGCGCGATCGCGCAGGCCTTTTCCGCGGAGGAGCCGGATGCATTGCGTGGCCCGCAATTTCACGCGGCCTGGGCCGACGAACTCGCCAAGTGGCGTCATGCCGAAGCAACCTTCGATATGCTGCAGTTCGGACTGCGCCTTGGCGCGCGGGCCCCGCCCG
>JACAEG010000240.1 GCA_013388965.1 Pseudorhodoplanes sp.
ACCCCGTTGCTACCCCATTTGGTTGGAGAGCTGAACTTGTCAGCCCGCACGAAGCTTACCATCTCGATGATCCGAAGCATGCCACCGGGAGCAGAACTCTGGGACTCGGAGGTGCCAGGCTTTGGCATTCGCAGTCGCGCCCGCACCAAGTCGTTCTTCGTTTGGTACCGAAACCGGACCACAGGCGAGCAGCGGCGACTCACAATCGGTCGATTCGGCCGGATGACGCCGGAGCAAGCGCGCCGGGAAGCGCAGATCGTCCTGGGGGATGTCGAGCGGCTGCTGTCAACCGACATCCGGAACTGCCCCTCTTGCGACACTGAGAAGTGCCCCCGGTTGATCAGTCCTTTTTCGGCTTGGTCTCTGACGCAGCGGTCTTCTGCAGAAGACCGCTGCGTCGCTTCTCCTTGAGGCGATAGCTGTCGCCGCGGATCGTGAGGACGTGGGCGTGATGCAGCAGGCGATCGAGGATCGCGGTCGCGACAACCGGATCGCCGAACACGGTGTCCCACTCGCCGACGCTGCGGTTCGACGTCACCAGCATCGCGCCCTTCTCGTAACGCCGCGACACGAGCTGGAAGAACAGATGCGCGGCGTTGGGCTCGAACGGCAGGTAGCCCAGCTCGTCGATGATCAGCAGGCGCGGCTTGGCGAACTGCATCAGCCGGTCCTCGAGCCGGCCTTCGGCGTGCCCCTTGGCGAGCTGCGCGACGAGCGCGGTCGCCGGCACGAACAGCGTCGCGTGGCCAGCCATGATCGCCTCCCGCCCGAGCGCGATCGCCAGATGCGTCTTGCCGACACCAGGAGGCCCCAGCAGCAGCACATTCTCGCCGTTGGCGATCCAGCGCCCGGCCGCGAGGTCACGGACCTGCTTCTGGTCGACCGAAGGCTGGGCCGCGAAGTCGAAGCCGGCGAGGTCGCGGACGACCGGGAAGTGCGCGAGCTTCAGCGCCATCTCGATGCGCCGCGCGTCCTTCCTCGCGATCTCGCGCTCGCACAGCAGCGTCAGCGTCTGGCGCATGTCGAGATCGGAACGGGCGGCTTCGTCGAGCAGACTGTCGAGCTGGTCGCGGATGCCGGAGAGCTTCAGTCGGCCGAGCATCTCGGCGAGCCGATCATGATGCGTCGACATCAGAAGCCTCCCCCAACATGCGCCTCGTACTCGGCAAGCGAGCGCAACAGCGCCGGTCGCGGTAGCGCTCGCCGTGGCGGCGGCTCGGTCGTTCCGCTGTTTCGGCGCTCGGTTCCGGCGAGGCCGTCGAAGTGGGCGGGATCGACGATGCGCTGCAGGCGGCCCTCGCAGACCGCATGAACGGCGACCTCGCGGGCGCCATGGAAGATGCGCACGCTCTCGGTCGTGACCGTGACGCGCACGCGCTCACCGACCAGCCGCCAGGGTACGGAGTAAGCGTTGGCGTCGACCTCGACCGAGCAGTCGCCCTGAACGATCCGGGTCAGCTCACGGGCAGCCCGGAACGGCGGGATGCCGTCGATCGACTTGAGCTTGACGGCCTCATCTCGCGCGAAGCGGGCCGCCGGCGCTTCGCCGGTCGTGCCATGGATACGTGCGTCGGCGATATCCCGGGACCAGGCTTCCAGGTGCGCCTCGAACGCCTCCCAGCTTGCGAAGCTGCGGCCGGCGACCGCGTTCTTCTTGACGTATCCGACGCCGTTCTCCGTCTTGCCCTTCGTCCGTGCCCGATACGGGGCGCAAGCACGAGGCCGGAAGCCCCAATGCTTGGCGAAGCCCAGGAGCTTCGGGTTGAAGACCAGCGTCTGCGTCGAGCGGTCATGGTGCTCCACGAGCGCCCGGGCGTTGTCGAACAGGATCTCTTCCGTGATGCCGCCGAACTTCGCGAACGTGCTCTCCAGCCCGTCGAACCAGCTCTCCTGGCGCTCGTGACGGAAGGCACGGACGTGGATGCGGCGCGAGTAGCCCAGGGTAGCGACGAACAGATACGCCCGAACCTTGACGCCGCCGATCTCGACGAGGCGCTCGCCGAAATCGATCTGCATCTGCTTGCCCGGCGGCGTCTCGAACCGCACCGTCGCCCGCGCCTCGGCCGCCAGCTCCTGGCGGTAGCCGGCAACAGCCCGCTCAACCGTGCGCAGGCTCACCGCGATGCCATGCTCCGCGATCAACTCCTGGCGCACGACGTCAGCATTGCCGCGATGCCGCCGGAACCGCTCGCGCAGCCACTCGCCGAGCCCACCCAGCTTACTTGCGCGCTCCGGCTGCCGGAAGGCGACGAAGCCGCCCGCCTCGACGTAGCGCTTAACCGTGTGATGACTGCAGCCGAACTCGCGGCCGATCCGCTTGCAGCCCCAGCCGAGCGCCTTCAGGCGCAGCATCGCCGCCACCTCCTCCGGCGTCTTCATGACCTCCCTCCGCGAACCGTTGGTCCGCAGCGGGCTTCCCGCGATTCGATGCTCGTCCATGAGGCTCCCTCGTCACTCCACGAGGGGGCAGTTCCTCATGTCGTCACGGGGGCAGTTTCTCGTGTCGGGTGACA
>JACAEG010000269.1 GCA_013388965.1 Pseudorhodoplanes sp.
GCGCTCGACGCCACCGACGAGCAGCTCGATTTCCCGATCCTTTACGGCTCCGCCAAGCAGGGCTGGATGGCGACCGCGCTCGAAGGTCCGCAGGACCAGGGCATGAAGCCGCTGTTCGATCTCGTCCTCAAGCATGTGCCGGCGCCGCATGTCGAGGAAGGCCCGTTCCGTCTGCTCGGCACCATTCTCGAAGCGAACCCCTATCTCGGCCGCATCGTCACCGGCCGCATCACATCGGGCCATGTGAAGCCCAACCAGAACGTGAAGGTGCTCGATCATACCGGCAAGCTGGTCGAGACCGGACGCATCACCAAGGTGCTGGCATTCCGCGGTCTCGAGCGCCAGCCGGTGGAGGAAGCCGAAGCCGGCGACATCGTGGCGCTCGCGGGCCTGCCGAACGCGACCGTCGCGCACACGATCTGCGATCCCGCCGTCGAGGTGCCGCTGCCGGCGCAGCCGATCGATCCGCCCACGCTGGCGATGACCTTCCGCGTCAATGATTCGCCGCTCGCCGGAACCGAGGGCACCAAGGTGACCGGCCGCATGATCCGCGACCGGCTGCTGCGCGAGGCGGAGGGCAATGTCGCCTTGCGCGTGCGCGAGAGCGACGAGAAGGATTCGATGGAGGTCGCCGGCCGCGGCGAGTTGCAGCTCGGCATCCTGATCGAGACGATGCGCCGCGAGGGCTTCGAATTGTCGGTGTCGCGCCCCAAGGTGCTGCTGCGCACGAACGAGGCGGGCGAGACGGAGGAGCCGATCGAGGAAGTGGTGATCGACGTCGACGAGGAGCATTCCGGCGTCGTCGTGCAGAAGATGTCGGAGCGCAAGGCCGACCTGATCGAGATGAAGCCCTCCGGCGGCGGCCGGCAGCGGCTCGTCTTCCACGCTCCGACGCGTGGCCTGATCGGCTATCAGGGCGAGTTGCTGACCGACACGCGCGGCACCGCGATCATGAACCGCCTGTTCCACGGCTACGCGCCCTACAAGGGCGCGATCCAGGGCCGGCGCAACGGCGTGCTGATTTCCAACGACAAGGGCGAGGCCGTCGCCTACGCGCTGTGGAATCTGGAGGATCGCGGCCCGATGATGATCGAGCCGGGCTGGAAGGTCTATGCCGGCATGATCGTCGGCGAGCACACGCGCGACAACGACCTGATCGTCAACGTGCTCAAGGGCAAGCAGCTCACCAATATCCGGACCACCTCGAAGGACGAGGCCGTGCGGCTGACGCCGCCGATTCGCATGACGCTGGAAAAGGCGCTCGCCTATATCCAGGACGATGAGCTGGTGGAAGTGACGCCGAAATCGATCCGGCTGCGCAAGAAGCTGCTCGACGAGAACGACCGCAAGCGCGAGGAGCGCAAGAAGGAAGCGGAGACGGTTTAGGTCGTCCCGCCCCCTGCAAGCCGGAGGGACGATCCGCGGCGCTATCTCAATGCGCTCAGGAACCCGTCCACCACCGGCCCCCACACCGCGACGCCGTCGCGCGAAGCCAGCAGCATGTGGCCGTCGCGGCCGAAGGCAGGCAGCAGCCGGTAATCGATACGACCGCCGGCCTGGGCAAAGGCCTCGCTCATCTGCTTCGACAGCGCGGGCCCGAAATAGCTGTCATTCTCCGTGTAGATCGACAGCACCGGAATGCGCGCCGTCCTGCCGAAGACGGCCGCGGCCTCGACGAGGCGCTCCGGCGCGCAATTGTTGTTGGGCCGGTCGTGCACCCGCCCGCCGCGACCGCCGGCAAAGTTGACGATCGCCTTCACCGCTTTCGGATTGCGGCTCGCGAGCGCAAGCGCGCCCCAGCCGCCGGCCGATTGCCCGACGACGACGACGCCGTCGCGCTTCGCAAAGGGCTGTTTCGTCAGATAGCCGATGGCGGCCGCGATGCTGTCCGCGGTGACCAGGCCGGAGCGGCGATAATCCGCCGACGCGCAGCCGCCGTCCGACGCGTTACCTTCGAGGTAAGGCCCACCGGTGACGCCGTGTCCTGGGCGCGCGGGCACCGCGACGGCGTAGCCGCGCGCCACGAAGAATTCCGCCGCCGCCGAAAATTCCGGCTGTCCCATTCCGGCACGTTTCTGTCCGTTCTGAGTCGAGCCGTGATTGATGATGACGAGCGGGAACGGACCGGCGCCGGGCGGGCGATAGACGAGAGTCCGCATCGGCACGGCCGGGTCCTGCGAGGGCACGAGCCAGGTCTGCCGGCGCAGCGCTCCCTGTTCCGCATCCTGCGCGCCGAGGCGCATTTGTGCATGCGCCGGCCCAAACAATGAGCAGCATAGAACGATCGCAATCGTGACAGGCCCGCGCATACAGCGTTTTCCGTGGCCGATCGCGGATTGTTTCGTCTCTGTCACAATCGTTCCCGACTATGGCCGAAAGTCCACACTGTTAACCGATCTTTAACCTTAGGGCTTGAAGGCCCGGAAGCCGCTTGCTCATATAGCTCACATGAGCACGAGCCTTATCGAAATTCGACGCGCGAAAATTTCCGACGCGGCAGCGATTGCCGAGACGCACGACGAGGCATGGCGGGCCGCCTATCAGGGAATCATTCCCGGCATCGAGCTCAACAAACTGATCAACCGGCGGGGGCCGGACTGGTGGGCCAGCGCGATCCGCAAGGGGAGCCGGATCGCGCTGATGCAATTCGGCGAGCAGATTGTCGGCTACACGAATTACGGCCGCAACCGCGCGCGCAGCCTGTTCTATGACGGCGAGGTCTACGAAATCTATCTGCGACCGGAATTCCAGGGCCTCGGCTGCGGGCGGCGCATGTTCTCCGCCGCCCGGCGCGACCTCGCCCAGAGCGGCCTGAAGAGCCTCGTGATCTGGGCGCTGTCCGACAACGAGCCCGCGGTCGATTTCTACCGCGCGATCGGCGGGCGGGCGGTGGCGCGCTCCTCCGAGCGGTTCGGCAGCAAGGTGCTCGACAAGGTCGCCTTCGCCTGGGCGGCGTGATGACGCACCTGATGCATTCCTGACATAGACTGTCTGCTCATTCCGTCGCTCTGAGGTGCGGTCGCACGGCGGCCGCCTCGAGGGGCGACGGTCCGGATCCTGCCCGTCATCCTTCGAGGCTCACTCGCTTCGCTCGCTCGCGCCTCGGGATGACGGCGCAATCATTGGAGCCATCCCGTGCGCCTTGAAGCCATTTCCATCGGCAAGGACCCGCCGAACGAAGTCAATGTCGTGATCGAGGTGCCGGTCGGCGGCGAGCCGATCAAGTACGAGATGGACAAGGCGGCCGGCACGCTGGTGGTCGACCGCTTCCTCTACACCTCGATGCGCTATCCCGGAAATTACGGCTTCATCCCGCACACGCTGTCGGAGGACGGCGATCCCTGCGACGTGATCGTCGCCAACACGCGCGCGATCGTGCCCGGCGCGGTGATGAGCGTGCGACCCGTGGGCGTGCTGTTCATGCAGGACGAGGCCGGCGGCGACGAGAAGATTCTGGCGGTGCCCTCCTCGAAGCTGACGCAGCGCTACGACCGCGTGCAGACCTATACCGACCTGCCCGACATCACGATCCAGCAGATCCAGCACTTTTTCGAGCATTACAAGGATCTCGAGCCCGGCAAATGGGTGAAGGTCATTCGCTGGGGCGGGCGCGAGGACGCGCACCGGCTGATCCGCGAGGCGATCGCCCGCGCCGGCAAGTAATCTCTCGCGGCTACTCCGCCTTGTCCTTGCCGCACCTGAAGCTGCGCGCCTTCGCGTCCGCGATCCGGCGCGCCTCGTCGTTCGCGTTCGGCGCGCGTCCGTCGACATAGCCGACATGGCAGACGCCGCCCGGACCGAGCCGCGTGATCACGAGCCTCTGCCCGGTGGACTTGCCGTCGCCGCGGCCGACGTCGGCCTCGGTCATCCAGTTCCAGCGCAGGATGGTCGCGAAGGGACGCAAGCTGCCGTCGGGCCGCCGCTCCAGCCGCCACTCGATCGTGCCCCTGTAGACATTGTTGAAGCCGGGAAGGGTTTCGCCCGCCGCGATCTCGTTCGCGGCGTTCTTCCCGAAGCTGACATACATGCGCTGGTCGCCGGCCGCGAGATGGACCGGAATGCCCTGGAAGCCCGGGCAGCGCCAGGAGCCGTAATCCTCGACATCGCGCCCGCGCGTGTGGCGGCATCTGTCGGCGTCGAATTGCGTATAGGCATGCTCGACCGCCTGCGCGGCGGCGGGATGCGCGCTGAAGACGGCGACGGCCGAGACCAGGCCGGCGGCAGCGAATGCCCTGAACATTGTGCGCTCCATCCCGCTTGGTTGCGCCGCGCGCAATCCGGGTTCGATCTCCATCGGCGGGCAGGAGCCGCCCCGTGCATCCTTCGAGGGCGTCCTCGCCGCCGCCTCGGGATGACGGATCGAGATCGGCGCTCAGGATATCTTCGGTTCCGGCAGGCCCGCCCTCGCGCAGGCCGCGCGCAGGGTGTTGAGGATGACGCAGGCGATGGTCATCGGCCCGACGCCGCCGGGCACCGGCGTGATCGCGCCCGCGACCGCCCTCGCCTCCTCGAAGGCGACGTCGCCCACGAGCCTCGTCTTGCCGCCCTCTCCCGGCACGCGGTTGATGCCGACATCGATCACGGTCGCGCCCGGCCTGATCCAGTCGCCGCGCACCATTTCGGGGCGGCCGACGGCGGCGAACAGGAGATCGGCGCGGCGGCAGACCTCCGGGAGATTGCGAGTCTTCGAATGTGCGACCGTCACCGTCGCATTCTCGCCGAGCAGCAATTGCGCGAGCGGCTTGCCGACGATGTTGGAGCGGCCGATCACCACCGCGTCCATGCCGGCGAGCGACGTGTGCACGGTCTTGGCCAGCAAAACGCAGCCGAAGGGCGTGCAGGGCACGAGCGCCGGCAGCCCGGTCGCGAGCCGGCCGGCATTCATCGGATGGAATCCGTCCACGTCCTTGCCGGGATCGATGGCGTTGAGGATCACGCTCGAATCGATCTGGGAGGGCAACGGGAGTTGCACGAGAATGCCGTGCACGGTCGGATCGGCATTGAGCTTTTGCACAAGCGCGAGCAATTCGGCCTGCGAGGTCTCCTTCGGCAGCTTGTGGTCGAAGGAGCGCATGCCGGCGTCGGTCACCGCCTTCGACTTGGTGCGGACATAGACCTCGCTCGCCGGATCGGTGCCGACCAGCACGACCGCGAGCCCCGGCACGATGCCGTGCTGCTGCGACAATGCAGCAGTCTCCTCCGCGATGCGGGCGCGGAGATTTTGTCCGATGGTCTTTCCGTCGATGATCGTCGCGGTCATCAGGTCCCTCGTCACCGTCATGGCCGGGCTTGTCCCGGCCATCCACGTCGCCAAACGACAAGACGTGGATGCCCGGCACAAGGCCGGGCATGACGGTCCATCTATCGCGGATTTGCGATTTTCTCCAGCACCTCAATAAGCGCCGCCGCGTCACCTGCGATCTCCACGCGCTTGATGCGCGCGGTCGCGCCGCCCGCGATCCTGACACTGCTTTGTGGGACGCCCAGGGCGTGGGCAAGAAGCTTTACCAGCGCTGCATTGGCTTCGCCCTCGCTCGGCGCCGCGCGTACGCGCGCCTTCAGCACGGCACGGCCATCCGACAGCGTCTCGATTCCGTCGATGGCGTCGCGTCCGCCCTTGGGTGTCAGCCGCACGGACAAGGAAAACCCGTGTGGCCCTAACGTCCAAGGACAAACCATCTCACGTCAGCGCGGTCCGTATTCACCGAGCAAATTGTATATGAAACCAAGAATTAAGATCAGAATCACTGGCGAAATATCAATACCGCCAAGATTGGGCAGCACGGAGC
This sequence comes from Pseudorhodoplanes sp., assembly GCA_013388965.1. Taxonomy (GTDB): domain Bacteria; phylum Pseudomonadota; class Alphaproteobacteria; order Rhizobiales; family Xanthobacteraceae; genus Pseudorhodoplanes. Next base: position 5,790 of record JACAEG010000269.1, read on the forward strand.
GGATCGGGCGCAGCACCGGCTCGGTGATCTTGTAGAGAAAATCCCAAATCATCGCGACCGCTTGGTTTCTGATATTGACGACGTTGAAGGCGATCAGCCACGAGAGAACCGCTGCCGCCAAGAGCAAGACGATATAGAGATAGATAACCGACTTAATAAGCCAAATAAGAGACAACATCGAAAGCCTCGCAAGATTGGCGACATGCTTCTACCCTTAGTGCTGAATCGCGACAAGGTGGGTCTACGATGGACCGAGCCCAGTTCTTGACTTGCCGGCGGTTGCGGCATAAATGGCCGCACTCGCTGAAATCCGTGCTATCGGCGGCGTTGACGCCGTTTCGCGCGCCTTGGCGGGGCCGTAGCTCAGCTGGGAGAGCGCCTCGTTCGCAATGAGGAGGTCAGGGGTTCGATTCCCCTCGGCTCCACCACCACGCTAAAATACTGGCGCCAAACAACAATTGCTTATCGCGGAAGCGTTTCGGCACAATCCCGGGACGCCATCCGCAACCTCCTCTTACGGGGAATCGCTGCACCGCTCCACTTCCACGGTGACGTGGCTCAGGCCCGGGAGGCCAGCGAGCTTCGCCTTGTAGAAGGACGGCGGCCGCGCGTCGTGCGCGACGAGCGAGACGATCGCGGCATGATGGCCCGGCCCCACCCGCCAGAGATGCAGGTCGCTGATGCGGTCGGTGCCGGCTTCCAGCCGCGCGCGGATCTCCGTCGCCAGCGCCGCGTCGGGAATCGTGTCGAGCAGCGTGGCCGACGAGGAGCGGATCAGGCCCAGCGCCCAGCGCGCGATGATCAGCGCGCCGACGAGGCCGATGACGGGATCGAGCCAGACCCAGCCGAAATTGCTTCCCGCGAGCAGCGCCGCAATCGCCAGAACCGACGTGAGCGCATCGGCCACGACATGCAGATAGGCCGCGCGCAGATTGAGGTCCGGCGCGTGATGATGGTGATGCCCGTGGATGTGGTCCTGGGCGTGATCGTGGTGATGGTCGTGACGATGCCCATGCCCGTCGCGCTCGAAGAGGAGCCACGCGCTCGCAAGGTTCACCACAAGGCCGATCGCCGCGATCAGGGTGGCCTCGCCGAAGTGAATGGCAACCGGCGAATAAAGACGAACGGCCGATTCGTAACCGATCATCAGCGCGACCAGCCCCAGAATGACGGCGCTCGCGAAGGCGGCGAGATCGCCGACCTTGCCGGTGCCGAAGGAGAAGCGCGCGTCATGCGCGTGGCGTCGCGCATAGCGGTAGGCGAAGGCGGCGATGCCGATGGCTGTGGCGTGCGTCGCCATGTGCCAGCCGTCGGCCAGCAGCGCCATCGAACCGAACATCGTGCCGCCGGCGATCTCGGCGATCATCATCGCCGCCGTCAGCCCGACGACCAGCCAGGTGCGGCGCTCGTTGCGGCCGTGGCGCTCGCCCAGGAAGACGTGGTGATGGCTCCAGCGTTCGAGCGAATGGGTGTGCATGATCGGTCTCGCGGTCAGGATGCGGGTCTGCCTTGGCGGCGCATTATGGCACTCTTTCGGCCTGTATGGCCCGTGGCGAAATCCGGCGGCGCTTCCGATGGCTGGTCAAGACGTTGTAGGTAGAAGGGGGATGTCCGTCACGGCCCGGAGGCCGCCCGACGCGATGACCGCGACGAGGCGCGCGGTGGCTTTCTCTTCAGGGGTCAGGTTGCCGGTCGGATGCAGCGGCGTGAGCCGCACCTCCCGCGTGACGGACGCCGCTCGGAAACCTTGCCGTCTTGAGGCCGTCATGGGCATGTCGCATATCCGCAACGGGCCCACACGGGGTTGATCGAGGTCAACGCTGCGGCCCCTCGGGACAAGCACACTCGCCTCAAGGGCGCAGGAGCATGGCGATGCCGCTCAAGCACGGACAGGTCTCCGGCCGGAGCCAGCCGCCGAAGCGGCCAACGCCGCCTGACGAAAGCGTCGATGAACCCGCCGCGCTGATCGAGCGGGAGACGGCGGATATCGAGGCCGAGGTGCCGCAGACGCCGAACCCCAATATCGACCGCGGCGAGAAGGACGAGCCAACGCCGCCCGCCTTCGAGGAATAGCGGCGGCGCATTGCAACCGGCGCCGGGTGGGATCGAATGGCCGGCATGACGGGTACCCATCGGATCATGCGCGTCTCGACGGTCCACGAAGGCTGGACGAAGCTGATCGTGGCCACGATCCGCCTGCCGGACGGCCGGACGATCACACGCGAGATCGAGGACCACGGTTCGGCGATCTGCGTGCTGCCCTGTCACCCGCAGCGCCGGACGGCCGTGCTCGTGCGCCAGCTCCGGGCGCCCGTGCTCTATGCCTCGGGACAGCACGAAACACTGGAAGCGATCGCTGGCATTGTGGAGGAGGACGATCCTGCACAATGCGCGCGCCGCGAGGCCGAGGAGGAGGCGGGTCTGGCGCTCGACACGCTCGACCGTCTTTTCACCGGCTGGACGATGCCCGGCCTCTCGACCGAACGGATGCACTTCTTTCTGGCGACCTATTCCGGCGAAGCGCGGCGCGCGCGCGGCGGCGCCGCGGGCGAGCATGAGGATGTTCTTGCGGTCGAGATCGCCTTGACCGAGCTTGCGCGGATGGTCGATGCAGGGCAACTCACTGACGTGAAAACCATGCTGCTGATCCAGAGCGCGCGACTGCGTCTGCCCGCGCTGTTCGCGGGCTGATCTCGGCCTTACATGTTCCGGACGATAACAGCCTCCACCGACAGGCCATGACCGCCAGCGATATCCTTCTCGTGGTCGACATCCAGAACGATTTCTGCCCGGAGGGCGCGCTTGCCGTGCCGGGCGGGCATGAGATCGTGCCGATCGTCAACCGGATCGCGAGCCGCTTCGCGCATGTCGTGCTGACGCAGGACTGGCACCCGCGGGGGCACAATTCCTTCGCCTCCTCGCATCCGGGCCGCGTGCCCTACGATGTCGTCGAGGTGTCCTATGGCAGGCAGATTCTGTGGCCGGACCATTGCGTGCAGGACACGCCGGGAGCCGCCTTTCAGAAGGACCTGCACATCCCGCATGCCGAACTGATCCTGCGCAAGGGCTATCACCGCGCCATCGATTCCTATTCGGCCTTCTACGAGAACGACCGCAGGACGCCGACCGGGCTCGGCGGCTATCTGCGCGAGCGCGGATTTGCGCGGGTATTCCTGGCCGGACTCGCGTTCGATTTCTGCGTGCGCTATTCGGCCGAGGACGCCGTGCGGGAGGGCTTTTCCGTCGTCGTCATCGAGGAGGCCTGCCGGGCGATCGACCTCGACGGATCGGTGGCTGCGACGCGCGATTCCCTTGCGAAACTGGGGATCGCCTGCCTTGGCGAGGCGGCGCTCTGAGGAAGGCGCCCTTTCGGCGGTTTGACCCAGCGCAAGGCCCCCGCGCCCCGGCCGGCGTCTTCTGATGCCGGAGGCGGCCGGAACGCGGGCCCGGCGTCCGAGTTCACTGGAAGCCGGCTGAACGCCAGACCGCCCTTCCGCCGATCCATGCGGCTGGACCGCACCATGAGGTCACCATGCTGAAATTCGAAGCCACCCCGGCGCTTTCGATCTCTCCCGAGAAGGTCTGCTTCATCGCAGCCAAGGCGCGCGAATTCGACGCCAAGGATATCGCGACCGACTTCGGGGAGAGCTCGAACGCAACCGACGACGGGATGCGTTCGGTGCTCGAGGATATGCCCGACGACCCGGTCGTGCAGGAACTGAGGAGCTACATCAACGCCCTGTCCCTGGACGAGCAGATCGATCTCGTGACGCTGGTCTGGCTCGGACGCGGCGACGGCGAATTGAGCGACTGGCAGGAGCTGCGCGCGGAGGCCGCACGCGCGCACAACGAGCGCACCGCCCAGTACCTGCTTGGAATGCCGCTGCTCGCCAATCATCTCGAGGACGCCCTGTCGGCCTTCGGCCGCTCCTGCGAGGAATTCGACATGGGCCGGCTCTGACGCCATGAAGCTCTTTGCGCTCAACACAACCGCGGCGTTCGGCGCGCAGATCGCCCGCGCGCTGGAAATGCCGCTGGCGCGCCACGAGGAGCGCGAATTCGAGGACGGCGAGCACAAGGCGCGCCCGCTCGAGGACGTCGCCGGCGAAAGCGTCTATGTGATCCAGAGCCTGCATGGCGGGCCGCAGGAATCGGCGAACGACAAGCTCTGCCGCCTGCTGTTCTTCGTCGGTGCGCTGAAGGATGCCGGCGCCGCGCACGTGACCGCAATCGTCCCCTATCTCTGCTATGCCCGCAAGGACCGCCGCACCAAGCCGAACGATCCGGTGACCACGCGCTATGTCGCGGCGCTGTTCGAGGCGGCGGGGACGGACGCCATCGTCACGATGGACGCGCATAACGTGGTGGCGCTGGAAAATGCGTTTCGCCGCGTCAGCGTGAACCTGACCGCCGCGCCGCTATTCGTGGATTTCGCGCACGGCCTCGGCGGCGAGACGCTGTGCGTCGTCTCGCCCGATGCCGGCGGCGCCAAGCGCGCGGAGCTGTTCCGGCTGGCGCTCGAGAGCAGGCTCGGACGGCCGGTCGGCAGCGCCTTTGCCGAGAAATACCGGAGCGCCGGCGTCGTCTCGGGCGACCTCTGGGCGGGCGATGTGGACGGCCGGACCGCGCTCGTGATCGACGACATGCTCAGCACCGGCGGCACGCTGCTGCGCACGGCGAAAGCCGCCAAGGCGCGCGGCGCCCGCAAGGTGATCGCGGTCGTGACGCATGGGCTGTTCATGCCGGGTTCGGCGGAGGCGATGGCGGACCCGGCGATCGACCGCGTGGTCATCACCGACACGGTGCCGCCCTTCCGCCTCGGCAGCGAGCTGCATTCCAGGCTGACGATTCTTCCCGCCGCGCCTCTGTTCGCGGAGGCCGTCGGGCGGCTGCATGCCAACCGCGGGCTCAGCGACCTCCTCGTCTATTGAGCATGCGGTCGAGCTTGCGGGCATCGCGCGCCGCGAGCGCGAGATAGGCGCGGCATTGCCTCGGCCATTTTTCGGGCGTGCGCGGATGCGGCTCCAGCAGGTGGGCGATGGCAAGACGGGCGCGCAGCGTCGCGCGATGGCAGCGGTAGAAGGCGAACAGGATGTCCGGCACGCCGTCGCCGAATGCGCGCGCAAGGCGCGATCTGATCATGCTGCCCGCCCAGGCGGCGCCGAGGCGCTCGCATTCCACGTCCAGGAACGCCACTTCATCGAAAGGATCGTTGGCCCGCAGGCGCGGGTTGAACTCCAGCGCATCGATGATGCGCACGCGGTCGTCGAGCCAGATATGCTCCGGCCGCAGATCGCCGTGGGCATCGCGCAGCCATCGCTTGCGTATCCGCCGGCGCAGCAATTCCGCATGCCGGGCGAGGAAGCGCCGCTGCGCCATGTCGATCCGGCTGACCAGGCCGGAAGCCAGCCCGAAGCGCGCATCGAGAAGGATGCGCCGGTTGTAGTTCAGGCTCCCGCGCCAGTCCGCCAGATGCGTGTCGGGCGACGTGAAAACCGGCTCAGCGTGCCGGTAGAAATCGACCAGCGTGGATGCGACCGCCATGACCTGCCGCGCGGTCAGGCGTCCCGACAGGATCGCGTTCTCCAGCGTGTCGGCCTCGTCGAGGCGGCGCATGACGACCAGCCAGTCGACAACCTGGCCCTCTCCGCCGACCGACAATCCCCGCTTCGACATTATTAGTGGCTGGACACCGAGATAGACGTCCGGCGCGAGGCGCCGGTTGAGCCGCAATTCCTCCCGGCAGGCCCATTCCCGGCGTTCGATCTCGCGAAAATTCAGGTAGGGAAAGCGAACCGGCTTCTTGAGCTTGCAGACCCGCTCGTCGGTGAGAAAGACGTAGGACATGTGGGTCTCGCGGCACGTCACGGCACGGCCCGCATGGGCGGCGGGGCTGCTCAGGAAGGCGACCTTGTCCGCGAGAGAGGGAGGGTTTTCCACGATCGGTCCGGGGTCGTAACGTCTGCCCTGCCGTCATGCGCAACGAACCGAAGGCGCGGCTTGATTCTCGTCAAACGGCAAATCCATCGCCGTGATTAAATGAAAACGAGGAGAAGTCCCATGCCCTTTCGCGACCGCACCGAGGCGGGCCGGAGACTGGCCGCCGAACTGTCCCGGTATCAGGGGCAGGATTGCGCCGTGCTGGCCCTGCCGCGCGGGGGCGTTCCGGTGGCGGCCGAGGTCGCGCGCGCCCTCGACGCGCCGCTCGACCTGATTCTGGTCCGCAAGATCGGCGTGCCCGTGCAGCCCGAGCTTGCGATGGGCGCCATCGCCGAGGGAGACCCGCCCACGATCATCCGCAATGAATCGGTCATCGCTCTGTCGGGCACGAGCGAGACCGAGTTCGAGGAGGAATGCCGGCGCGAGGAGGATGAAATCAGGCGGCGGCGCAACGCCTATCTGCGCGGTCGCGCGCCGGTCGCGCTGGCAGGCCGCGTTGCGATCGTCGTCGACGACGGGCTGGCGACCGGTGCGACCATGCGGGCGGCGCTGCGCGCGGTGCGGGCGCGGGGGCCGAGTCGCGTCATCATGGCCGTGCCGGTCGCGCCGAC
>JACAEG010000257.1 GCA_013388965.1 Pseudorhodoplanes sp.
GTCCATGCGGTGCCACATCTCGGCGGTCGGGATGATGTCGAGCACGCAGATGCGCTCGACGCGGCCGGGATGGTCGAGCGCGAGGCGGTAGGCGACACGCCCGCCGCGGTCGTGGCCGGCGAGGCGGAAGCGCACATGGCCGAGCTGCTCCATGATCTCGACCATGATCTTGGCCATCGAGCGCTTGTCATAGGGCGCATGGCCCTCGCCCGATTTCGGCACGGCGGACCAGCCGTAGCCCGGCAGGTCAGGGATCACGAGCGAGAAATGTTTCGCGAGCGCGGGGGCCACCTTGTGCCACATCACGTTGGTCTGCGCGTAGCCGTGGATCAAGAGCAGGGGCGGGCCTTCCCCGCCAGTGCGCACGAACATCCGGCCGGCGGATGTGTCGATCCAGTGCGAGGCGTAGCCGGGATAGAGATCGGCGAGATCGGGCATGGGCGCTGCTCTCCAGCCTTGTCATGCCCGGGCTTGTCCCGGGCATCCACGATTTAGAAGACGTGGATGGCCGGGTCACGCGCCTTTTGGCGCGGCCCGGCCATGACGAATACGCTATTCAGGGGCCGTTTCGCGCTCGATCGCCCTCCAGCCGATATCGCGCCGGCAGAAGCCGCCCGGCCAGTCGATCCTGTCCACGGCCTCGTAGGCGCGCTTCCGGGCTTCGGCGACGCTCCTGCCGCGGGCGCAGACATTGAGCACGCGGCCGCCGTTGGCGAGGATTTTCCCGCCCACCGCCTTCGTTCCGGCATGGAAGATTTCCACGCCCTCGACCTGCGCGGCTGCCTCGAGTCCGGAAATCACCGAGCCTTTCTCGTAAGCGCCCGGATAGCCCTTCGCCGCCATCACGACGGTGAGGGCTGCGTCGGGGTAACAGCGCAGATCGAAATTCTTCAGCATGCCGTCGCGCGCGGCGAGCAGGGCCGGCAGGACATCCGACATCAGCCGCAGCATCAATACCTGCGTCTCGGGATCGCCGAAGCGCGTATTGTATTCGATCAGCTTCGGGCCGTCCGTCGTGATCATCAGGCCCGCGAACAGCACACCCTTGTAGGGACAGCCCATCGCGCGCATGGCGCCGAGCGTCGGCGCGACAATCTCCTTCATCACGCGCGCAGTCATGTCCGGCGTCATCACCGGCGCGGGCGAATAGGCGCCCATGCCGCCGGTATTCGGTCCCGTGTCGCCGTCATAGGCGCGCTTGTGGTCCTGCGCGGAGGCGAGCGCGATGGCGTTCTCGCCGTCGCACAGCGCGAAGAAGGAGGCTTCCTCGCCTTCGAGAAATTCCTCGATCACGACTTGCGCGCCCGCGTCTCCCAGTCCGCCGTCGAACATCATGTCGATGGCAGCCAGGGCTTCGTCGATCGTCATCGCGACGACCACGCCCTTGCCGGCGGCGAGCCCGTCCGCCTTCACGACGATGGGCGCGCCGTGCCCGCGCACATAATCCTTCGCGGGGGCCGCGGCGGTGAAACGTTCATAGGCCGCGGTCGGGATGTTGTGCGCGCGGCAGATGTCCTTGGTGAAGCCCTTGGAGCCTTCGAGCCGCGCGGCGGCCTTCGTCGGTCCGAATGCCTTGATGCCGGCTGTTTCGAGATCGTCCACGATGCCCGCGACCAGGGGCGCCTCCGGTCCCACGACCACGAAATCGACCGCGTTCGCCTTGCAGAAGGCGATCACGGCGGCATGGTCGGAGATATCCAGCGGCACCAGCTCGGCGTCCTGCGCGATCCCGGCATTGCCGGGGGCGCACCAGAGCTTGTCCGCAAGCGGGCTCGCCGCGATCTTCCACGCCAGTGCGTGTTCGCGCCCGCCGGAACCGAGAAGGAGGATTTTCATGCCGTTCGTGCCCGTCATGCGCGGCCTGACCGGCGCATCCGGGCTTGTTTTTTCGCCGGTTGGGTGGCCGGGTCAAGCCCGGCCACGGCCGGAAGCCGTTTGCACACAGCCCATATTTGGGGTTCATGAAGGCCGGACCGCGAGGGCCCTGCGAATCGAAGACCAATGACCGAAGCCGCCCGCATTAATGTCGTGGAATTGAGCGTCTCCGAGGTCGCGGCGGCGCTCAAGCGCGTGGTCGAGGATTCCTTCGGCTATGTGCGCATGCGCGGGGAGATTTCCGGCTATCGCGGGCCGCATTCCTCGGGCCACGTCTATTTCGCCATGAAGGACCAGAGCGCGCGCATCGACGCGGTGATCTGGAAGGGCGTGTTCGGCAAGCTGCGCTTCAAGCCGGAGGAGGGGCTCGAGGTCGTGGTCACCGGGCGGATCACCACCTATCCCGGCCGCTCCAACTACCAGATCGTGATCGAGACGCTGGAGCCCGCAGGCGCCGGCGCGCTGATGGCGCTGCTCGAGGAGCGCAAGAAGAAGCTCGCGGCGGAAGGGCTGTTCGACGAGGCGCGCAAACAGCTCCTGCCGTATCTGCCGCATGTGATCGCGGTCGTGACGTCGCCCACGGGCGCCGTGATCCGCGACATCCTGCATCGCCTCGCCGACCGCTTCCCGCGCCATGTGCTGGTCTGGCCGGTGCGCGTGCAGGGCGACGGCTCGGCGGAGGAGGTTGCCGCCGCCATTCGCGGGCTCAATGCGCTGCCGGAAGACGGTCCGATCCCGCGTCCCGACGTCATCATCGTCGCGCGCGGCGGCGGCTCGCTGGAGGACCTGTGGTCGTTCAACGAGGAGATCGTGGTGCGGGCCGCGGGCGAGAGCATGATCCCGCTCATCTCCGCCGTCGGCCACGAGACCGACGTGACGCTGATCGATTTCGTCTCCGACCGGCGCGCGCCGACCCCCACCGCGGCGGCGGAAATGGCCGTGCCGGTGCGCTCCGATCTCATCGCGCGTATCGACAGCCAGGCGCGGCGGATGCGGGCGTGCTGGCTGCGCGGGCAGGAGGCGCGGCGCACCGAATTGCGTGCCGCCGCGCGCGCCTTGCCCGACCTGAACGAACTGCTCGCGATTCCGCGACAGCGGCTCGATGCGGCGGCCGACCGCCTGCCGCGCGCGCTGCGGGCCAATGCGCAGATCCACCACACGCAGCTTTCGCGCATGGCCGCGCGGCTGTCGCCGCAGCTCCTGCGCGGCCGCATCCAGCGCTGCAAGGAACAGGTGAAGGCGTTTTCGGAGCGAGGATTGCGGGCGCAGCGCGTCGGGCTGGAGCGGCGCCTCACCCGCGTGCGCAATGCCGGGCAGTTGCTTGCCGCCTATTCCTACAAGGGCGTGCTAGCGCGCGGCTTCGCGCTGGTGCGCGGGCTCGATGGCGCGCCGCTGCGCTCGGCGGCGGCGGTCACGCCCGGCATGGCCATCGAGATCGAGTTCGGCGACGGCCGCGTGCGCGCGAAAGCCGAAGGTGGCGGCGATGCGCCGGCTGCGCCGCCGCCAAAGCCGCGCGGGCGCACCGGCGGCGGGCAGGGCAGCCTGTTCTGACCTGTCGTCCAGATCCCGCCGCAGGCCTGAGCGGAGAGATGTCTGCCCATCGCAGCGGATTGCGGACCGGCTTCCCGGCCCTCAGCGCGCGAGCCATTCCGAGACGCGACGGATCGCATCCGCGCGCGCCTGCGGATCGCCGCCGGCATGCGCGCGCCCGGAGCCGTCTCCGCTGAAGGCGAGGCCCTTGCGCAGCCGCACCGGCATATTTGCGTGATCGAAGTCGTGATAGGCGCCGGGATAGATCACGATCGCTGCCTGCGCGCTGCGGCCCCTGGCGCCCGCGATCATCTGCTCGCAATCGCGCGCGGGGGTCCAGTCATCCGCCGCGCCCGCAAGAATGAGCGTCGGAATGCGCGTGCTCCAGGCGGTTTCGAGGTGACCCCGGCAACCCGGATAGAGGGCGATGGCGGTCCGGAAATCCGGGTGGGAATCCTTCGGTGCGGCGTGCGGCCGCCCGGCCCAGAGGCCGGTGCTGCCGCCATTCGACCAGCCGAGCAGGGAGACGCGATCGGCCTGCACCCAGTCCTGCGCCTGCAGCCAGGCGCGCGCCGCGCGGGCATCCGCCACGCGCTCGTCGGACGCCTTCACGCTGCGCGGCCGGACCCGGCATTGCGAGCCGAGGCCCCGCGAGCCGAAACTGTCGGGGAACAGCACGGCGAAGCCCCGCCTTGTGAGGATTTCGCCCCAATCCAGGAAATGCGGCTGTATCCTGCCATTGGCGTCGCGCAGGCCACCGCAGCCATGCATGGCCACGACCACGGGCACTGGCGCGCCGCCCTCCGGCCGGAAAAGGGCCGCGGACAGCTTCTGCGCGCCGGAATCGAATTCCACCTGCTCCGACGTCATCGCTGCCCCCGGCGAGGCCGCCAGCACGGCCGGAAAAGCAAGGGCGAGCATTTTAAGGATTGAGATCATGACGGGACGCTAGGGCCGATCAGATGAACGGAACCGGAATGGAGCCCATCTGCCGGTCCAAAATATTTGGCGGCGGGGCCGGGCGGCCTATATTCTGGCATCAACAGGAGCAAATCGACGGAGACCCCCTTGCTCAACCGCTTCGATCGCCCCCCGCCGATGGCGGGCGAGGCCGAGGTCAAGTTTCTCGACGGAGACTTCAGGATCGTGCGTCCCGGCGCCTTCGTGCGCTGCGCCGTGACCGCCGTGCCGATCCCGCTCGAGGAGCTGAAATACTGGAGCGTCGAGCGGCAGGAGGCCTATGCCACCCCCGACGCCGTGCTGCGGCGGCTGCACCCGGAGAAGGCGGACTAGCTTCGCCCGCGCCGCGTCACGATCGCGCCGGCAAGGAGCCGGCGGATGTCCGCTTCATCGTCGAAGACCAGCGTCACCGGCAGCGCATGTGCGAGGCTCGCCAGCTCGGCGAGCTTGCCGCCCGCGAGCCGCACCATGTCCTTTTCGGTCGTGACCGGGACGAGCCGCTGCGCGGCGCACCGATCGAGGATGCGGCGTGCGTCGCCGTCGGAATATTCGTGATGATCCGGGAAGCTCTCCGTTCCGGCGATGTCGATTTCGCAGGCGCGCAATGTCGCGAAGAACTTTTCGGGATGGCCGATGCCCGCGAAGGCAAACACGCGCTGTCCGGCAAGCTGCTTCGCCGCGTGCGGATCGGGAACAAGGGCGGCGTGCAGCGTCGGCGGCAGCCTGGCTCCCGCCAGCCCCGGCGGCGTTGCGCCATCGCCGCCGACGACCAGCAGCGCGTCGCACCTCGCGAGCTGATCGGAAAGCGGCGCGCGCAGCGGCCCGGCCGGAAAGACGCGCGCATTCCCGATACCTCGCACACCGTCGATCACGGCAATCGTCAAATCCTTCACCAGCGAGGCATTTTGCAGCCCGTCATCCATGACGACGACGCTTGCGCCTTGTGCCTGCGCCAATCCCGCGCCCGCGACGCGGTCGCGCGCAACAATCGCCGGTGCCGTTCGGGCGAGCAGCAGCGGCTCATCGCCGACATCGGCGGCACGATGCGAGGCAGGATCGACGCGCTGCGGCCCCTTGATCCTCCCGCCATAGCCGCGCGAGAGAAAGAACGGCGTCTCGCCCGAGTCTTTCAGCAGCTTTGCAACGGCAATCGCGGTCGGCGTTTTCCCCGCGCCGCCCAGCGTCAGGTTGCCGACGCAGATGACCGGGATGCCCGCATGCGCGCCGCCGCGCCCCAGCCGCGCCGCGGCGATCGCGCCGTAGCACCATTCCAGAGGCCGAAGAAGCCCTGCCGCCAATCCCGGTGCCTGCCACCAGAATGCGGGCTCACGCATAATGCGCCCGGTGATCGATCCGCAATTGCATGAGATAGGGATCGAGCTGCGACAGGGTGCGCTCGAGCGCGCCGCTGAGCCGGTCGACCGTCTTCTGCGCGGCCGCCGCCGTGCTCATGCGCGCGGCGCCGTTCTTGAGCCAGTGCCCCATGCAGGCGGCAAGCTTTGCCGGATCGTCGACCTCCTCGGCGCCATGCGAGGCATCGAGGGCGGCGTAGATTTCGGCGAAATTCCAGACATGCGGGCCGTGCACGACCGCAGCCCCGAGCTTGATCGGCTCGATCGGATTCTGCCCGCCATGCTCGATGAGCGATCCGCCCATGAACACGATCGAGGCCAGCCGATAGAACAATCCGAGTTCGCCCATCGTGTCGGCGACGTAAACCTGCGTGTGCCGGTCGGGAAGCTGGCGCTGCGAGCGCATTGCGGGCACGAGGCCGGCATTCTCGGCGATGTCGTAGATTTCGCGGCCGCGCTGCGCATGGCGCGGCGCGATGATGGTCAGCAGATCGGGCACGAACTGGCGCAGGCGGCGGTGCGCCTCGATCATGGCAATCTCCTCGCCGGCATGGGTGGAGGCCGCGACGACGACGGGTCGGCCGCCGGCCGCGATCCGCATGGCGCTGAGATTCTTCTCGTTGACCGGCGGCGCCGGCACGTCGAGCTTGAGATTGCCGGTGACCTGCACCTGCTGGACGCCGAGCTGCGAGAAGCGGTTGGCGTCCATTGCGGATTGCGCGAGACACAATTCGATGCGCGACATCAGCGCGCGCGCGGTGCCGTGAAACGCGCGCCAGCGCTGGAACGAGCGCTCGGAGAGGCGGCCGTTCACGATCAGCAGCGGGAATTTCCGCTCGGCGCTGGCGACGATCAGATTGGGCCACAGGTCGGACTCGACGAACAGCCCGATGCTCGGGTCCCAGTAATCCAGGAAATCCTCGATATAGCGCGGCGTATCGAGCGGGATGAACTGGTGGATGACGTCTGCCGGCAGCCGCTCCTGGGCCAGCACCGCCGACGTCGTCGTTCCCGAGGTGACGAGAATGTGCCAGTCGTCCGAGCGCAGCCGCTCGATCAGGGGAAAGACCGAGAGCAGCTCGCCGACGCTCGCGCCATGCACCCATATGACGGGACCGTCCGGCCGCGCGACCTGGGTCCGGCCGCGCCGCTCGATCAGGCGGGCCGGGTCCTCCTTGCCGCGATTCATGCGATGCTTGAGGACGAGCGGCGCGAACGGCGTCAGCGCGCGGGTCAGCATGCGGTATCCGCGCAGCGTGATGGGGAGTGGCTGGCGCTTCCTGGCCACGTCAGGCGCCCCGCTTGCGCGCGTCGGCGAGCGCATAGGCGCGCGCCGTCGCGTCGTTGAGCGAGGTTTCGATTGCGCGCCGCGCGCTCTCCAGCGAGCCGTTGGCGGTCTCGGCGGGAACGCGGATCGGATCGCCGACGACGCCCACCAGACGGCTGAACGGCAAGTTCACGGTCGAGCGGTCCCAGTTGTCGATCTCGAAGCGGCGGCTCGAGGCGATCGCGACCGGATAGATCGGCCGCCCGGAATCGCGCGCGAGCCGCACGATGCCTTCGCCTGCGACACGCGCGACCTTCGGCACGTCGGCGGTGAGCGCCACGCTGTAGCCTTCGCGCAGCGCCTCGAGCATCTCGAAATAGGCGCTGACGCCGCCCTTCTTGTGAAAGCCGCCGCCGTGATCGCCGGAGCCGCGGATCGTCTCGACGCCGAGCCACTCGGCGGCGATCGCATTCATCTCGCCGTCGCGATGGCGCGAGATCAGCGTCTTGGCGCGGTGTTCGGGACGCCTGATGAACGGGGCCATGAAATGCTGTCCGTGCCACATGGCCAGAATGACCGGCAGGTCGGGTTTGACACGCTCGTAGATGTCCGCGGGCTCGGTGATGAGCCTGCTGGTCCAGTATACCAGACGAAGATACTCGGCGGCGGCAATTCCGACCGATTTCTGCACGAAGCGCGCTCGCGCGATACGCTTGA
>JACAEG010000225.1 GCA_013388965.1 Pseudorhodoplanes sp.
CAGATCGGCGATCCGCAGGTCCTGCTCCTCGAAGAGCTGCGCGCAATCCATGAGCAGCACGACGACATGCGCGAAGCGCACGGAGTTGAGGGCGTCGGCCACCGAAAGCTTTTCCAGCTTCTCCTCGATTTTCGAGCGGCGGCGCAGACCGGCGGTGTCGTGCAGCAGAAAGCGCTGTCCGCGCCAATCGAAATCGACCGAGATCGAATCCCGGGTGATGCCCGCTTCCGGTCCGGTGAGCAGCCGCTCCTCGCCGAGCAGGCGATTGATCAGCGTCGATTTTCCTGCATTCGGGCGGCCCACGATGGCGACCCGAATCGGCTGCGCGTCAGGCTCGGCTGCACGCTCCTCCGGGAGCAGCTCCGTGTGCTCCGGCAACGCTCGGCGCAGCGCGTCGTAAAGGTCGGCCATGCCCTCGCCATGCTCGGCCGAGATCGGAACCGGATCGCCGAGACCGAGCGCATAGGCTTCCATCGCGCCGGCTTCGGCGTTTCGTCCTTCGCTCTTGTTGGCGACGAGAATGACCGGCTTGCCCGATTTGCGCACGAGATTGGCGAAGACGCGATCGGCCGGCATGAGGCCCGCCCGCGCGTCGGTCACGAAGAAGATCGCATCGGCCTCGTTGAGCGCCGCGCGCGTCTGCTCCAGCATCCGGCCGGCAAGCGCATCGGGTGCAGCTTCTTCAAGACCCGCGGTATCGACAACCGTGAAGTCGAGATCGCCAAGCCGCGCTGCGCCCTCGCGCCGGTCGCGCGTCACCCCCGGAAGGTCGTCGACCAGCGCCAGCCGCTTGCCCACGAGCCTGTTGAACAGCGTGGATTTGCCGACATTGGGCCGGCCGACAATGGCGACGGTAAAGCTCATGGCGGTGGCCGGATGCGGCCGCTCTGTTCAGCGCGAGAAGGTACCGGCTTGCGGGGGCGCAGGCCAAGCCGATTGCGCGGGCTGCTGCGATTGCGCGCTGGAGGGCCACGGCGAGGCCGGCTGTTGCGGCTGCTGGCCGGGCCATTGCCCCTGCTGCTGGGGCTGAGCTTGCGGCGGCTGCTGGGGCTTCGGCGCGGCAGCCCGCTGCTGACGACGCCTCTCTGCCGCCTGCCGCGCCTTTTCCTCGGCGGCCGCCTTTTCCTCCGCGGCCTGCTGCTCGGCGGCTTTCTGTTCGTCGGCCTGCTTCAACTTCTCGATCGCGGCGACGTTCGGATCTTCCGGCGGCGGCGCGTTGCCCTTGATCAGCTCCGGCGGGATGCCCTGCACCACGCCGGGTACGCCCTCGGGAAAGACCGCCCGGCGCTCGCCCGGAAGCTTCTTCTTGGTGTCGGGTAACAGATCGCCGATATCGAAGCTCTCGCAGGCCGCGAGATTCAGGCCGAGCAAGACCGTCGCAACCGCGGTCCCCACACGTTTCATTGGCGGGGTCCTGTGCACGATCAGCCTTTCGCCGCCGGCGGCAGCAAGGCCAGCAGCATCTCGACCCGCTGCCGGATCGTGGCAGGCGATTCCACGTCGGACGCGATCATCTCGGCCCAGCGCCGCGCCGCTGACGCATCGTTGGCGCGCCAGGCCGCGATTGCGAGCATTTCGCGGGCCGAATGGCGGAAGGTCCGGTCTGGCGCGGCAAGCGGCTCGATCCGGGACTGGATGTCCGGATAGCTCGCGCTGTCGAGCAGCAGCAGGCCCGCGCGCAAGGCCGCCAGATCGCGCAGGCGGCCGGGGACGGACGCATCGGCCGCAACCTGATCGAACAGCGCCACCGCAGCCTTCTG
The DNA here is from genome assembly GCA_013388965.1 of Pseudorhodoplanes sp. Taxonomy (GTDB): domain Bacteria; phylum Pseudomonadota; class Alphaproteobacteria; order Rhizobiales; family Xanthobacteraceae; genus Pseudorhodoplanes. The sequence continues at coordinate 1,761 of JACAEG010000225.1, forward strand.
ATCGCGCTCGGCGAGTTCGGCCGCCTCGCGCAGCCGCGCCAGCGTGCGGTATCCGGCGGTCCCCTCCTTTGCGAGTTTGGCGAAGGCGTCGGCGGCTTCCTGCGGCTTGTCGGCATCGGCAAGCGCATTGGCGGCTTCGAACGCGGCGCCGGCTTCGGCCGCCTTCTTGGCCTCGAAATGGGAGTAGGCGCGCCAGCCGCCGACGGCACCAACGACAAGGACGGCCAAAGCGAGGATGTAGAGCCCGTACCGGTCCCACAGCTTCTTCAGCCGTTCGCGCCGGACCTCTTCGTCCACTTCGTGAAAAATATCGGCCAAATCGCGTCCCCGGCTCGCTTTCGCCCGGACGCTTGCGTCCCCGGGCCGTGAAGGCGCGTAAATTAGCCATGTGGCGCCGGCAAGGCAAAAGTTAACGCCCGCACCGGGCGCGGCCATTTGCCGGCCTCTGCCCGGCCGATATTCGCTCCCGCCCCCACCGTGCCCTGCGCGCGGAATGCAGCGCGCTCTGCCGGCTGGCGGGCCGATGCCCGGGACCGGCGGGCCGGCTGAGCTACCGCGACGATTTCAGGTACCGATCGACGACCCCTGCGACCCAGGCTTCCGGCGAGATGCGCGCCGTCGCGGCCCTGGCATTGATGGTGTTGGCGACGGACGGCCGGAACGGCACGTCGAGGATGACCGCCTCGGCGCCGTCCAGCGCATAGACGACGCGCACGATCCGCGCCGCGAAGCGCCGCACGCGCGTGCGCTTCTCGTCGTCGCTCAGCCCAGCGGTGCGTGCGACGGCCGGGCAATAGGCCGAGATCATGCTGTCCACGATGACGGCATTGCCGATGCCCTTGCCGCGCAGCGCAGACACCGCGGCATTGAGCTTCGCCACATCGTCGAGCGCGTCGCCCGCCGGAATGGCGGCGGCGATCTCGCGATCCTTCGCGGCATTGGCGCCGACCGCCGGCACGGGACACACGAATGCGGCCGATGCCGGCGACGGCGCGCAAAATACAAGCGCCGACATCAGCGCGATCAGTCCGGCATGGCGTGTCATCGTCAAACCTCGGCTCGTGGACCCCCCGGATGACTAGCAGGGCCTTCGCATGGAAAGCGTTAACGCGGCGCGGCGTCTCCGCACCAGCGCGCTCAATCCTTCTTCTTCATGCCATAGACATGCTCCGGTCCGGGAAAGGCTCGCGAGCGCACCTCCTCGGCATAGACCCGGATCGCCGCCTCGATGCCCGGCCCAAGCTCGCCATAGCGCTTGACGAATTTCGGCACCCGCGGTGACAGCCCCAGCATGTCCTCCAGCACGAGGATTTGCCCGTCGCAGGCTGCGCTCGCGCCGATGCCGATGGTCGGCACCGGGACATTGGCCGTGATCTTGCGCGCCAGCGGCTCGGCCACCGCCTCGATCACGATCGAGAAGGCACCGGCATCGGCGACTGCGCGCGCATCCTCCTCGATCGGCCCCCAGTCGGCCTCTTCGCGCCCCTGCGCGCGGAACGAGCCGATGGTGTTGATCGATTGCGGGGTCAGCCCGATATGCCCCATGACCGGCACGCCGCGCTCGACCAGAAAGCGGATGGTGTCGGCCATGCGCCGCCCGCCCTCCATCTTGATCGCGCCGCAGCCGGTCTCCTTCAGCACGCGCGCGGCGGAGGCGAAGGCCTGCTCGCGCGAGGCCTCGTAGGAGCCGAACGGCATGTCCACGACGACCAGCGCGCGCCTCGACCCGCGCATCACCGCATGCCCCTGCAGGATCATCATGTCGAGCGTCACCGGCACGGTCGATTCGAGCCCGTGCATCACCATCCCAAGCGAGTCCCCGACCAGGATGAAGTCGCAATACTTGTCCGCGAGCGCGGCGGTATGCGCGTGATAGGAGGTCAGCGACACGATCGGCTCGCCGCCCTTGCGGGCGCGGATATCGGGCGCTGTGAGGCGCCTCACCTCTGACTGGATGGACATGATGCACTCCCGGCGGGCGCGATGGCGGCCCCCATCGCAGCAGCGGGGTAGCGGATTGAGCGCGCGATGGGAAGGCTACGTGCTCCGTTCCCATATCGGAAACCCCGAGGCAATCCGGCCAGAGAATGTTAACGGCAAGTGGCTATGGTCCGCCCGGCCGCAGGTGACGGCCGCAGGCCACGACGCGAGGGCTGACGCCTGTTGCATCGCTGGCAGTAGGAGCGTGCCGCGTGACCGACCTGTTCGCCAGAAAATCCTTCGCCGATCTGAAGCGCGACGCCGACGGCGACGACAGCCGAACCGCGCTCAGCCGCACGCTGTCCGCGTCGAGCCTTGTCGCGCTCGGCATCGGCTGCATCATCGGTGCCGGCATCTTCGTCCTGACCGGCAACGCCGCCGCGACCAATGCAGGCCCCGCGGTCTCGCTGTCGTTCCTGCTCGGCGCGCTGGTCTGCGCCCTTGCCGGACTGTGCTACGCCGAGATGGCCTCGAGCGTTCCGGTCGCTGGCAGCGCCTACACCTATTCCTACGCCACGCTCGGCGAATTCATCGCCTGGATCATCGGCTGGGACCTGATTCTGGAATATGCCTTCGGCGCAACCGCCGTCGCCATCGGCTGGTCCGGCTATGTGGTGAGCTTCCTGCACGATGTCGGCGTGCCGATCTCGTCGCGGCTCGCATCCTCGCCGCTGGCCTACGACACCGCGACCGGCGCTTGGTCATTCACCGGGGCGCTGCTGAACCTGCCCGCGATGGCCGTCATTGCCGGCATGACGGCGCTGCTCATCGTCGGCACGAAGGAATCCTCGCGCGTCAACAACATCATCGTCGCCGTCAAGGTGACCATCGTGGTCCTGTTCATCGTCGCCGGCGCGTTCTATTTCGACACCGGCAACTGGGTGACGGCGGGCAATCCCAAGGGGGACTTCATTCCGCCGAACGAGGGTTCCGGCGTGTTCGGCTGGAGCGGCGTGCTGCGCGGAGCGGCCATCGTGTTTTTCGCCTATATCGGCTTCGACGCGGTCTCCACCGCCGCGCAGGAGGCGACCAATCCGCGCCGCGACATGCCGATCGGCATCCTCGGCTCGCTGCTGATTTGCACCCTGCTCTACGTGCTGGTCAGCGTCGTGCTCACCGGAATCGTGCCCTACGACAAGCTGAATGTCGCCGACCCCATTGCGGTGGGCATTGACGCCACCGGGCTGACATGGCTCGCGCCGCTGGTGAAGCTCGGTGCGGTGCTCGGACTGACCTCCGCGATCCTCGTGCTGCTGCTCGGCCAGGCGCGCATCTTCTTCTCGATGTCGCGCGACGGCCTCCTGCCGGCATGGGCTTCGCGAATCCATCCGCGCTTTCGCACGCCCTATCTCAGTTCGCTGCTGATCGCGGCCGTCGTCATGCTGATGGCCGGGACGCTTCCGATCAGCATCGTCGCGCAACTGGTTTCGATCGGGACGCTGATGGCCTTCGCCATCGTCTGCATCGGCGTGCTCGTGCTGCGCATCCGGCAGCCGGACATGCCGCGCGCCTTCAAGGTCCCGGCGATCTGGTTCGTCGCACCCGCCGGGGCCGCAAGCGCCGTGATGCTCATGGTCGGACTGCCGGGCGACACCTGGCTGCGGCTCGCCATCTGGGGCGCGATCGGGCTTGGCGTCTACTTCCTCTATGGCATGCGCCACAGCCGGGTGAACCGCGCCGCGACCGCGAAAGAGGCCGGCATCGCCGTCGCCAGCCAGGTGCGGTCGGGCGCCTGATCCCGGGCGGGACGGCGCTGCCGGGCGGCGCCTATGTCCTCCGCCCCGGGATGAAAAACTCCCGCTGATGCGGGAATTTCGCTGCGATCTCGTCCGGCACCTGGAAATTGGTCGCGAGCACGTCGAGCGGATTGGTGCTCAGCCACGCCGAGAGATCGTTGGACTGATAATCGCCGCTGTTGAAGCCGATCAGAACCTTCAGCAGGCTGCTGCCGGTATTCCTGATGTAGTGGCCCGCGCCCATCGGCGCATAGCCGACGTCGCCGGCCTCGAACTGCTCGACGACGACCTGGCCCTGCGCGAGAAACACCGCCATCTCGGCCGAGCCTTCGAGATAATATTGCCATTCGTCGGCCTGGGGATGCCAGTGCAGCTCGCGCATGGCGCCAGGCTCGATCTCCAGCACCGAGCCCGACATGCTCGTGGAGATCGGAAACTCCTTCTGGGTCACCGTGCGCTGTCGGCCGCCGCCGGGCACGCGGCGCGGCTGCTGCGCATGCAGCGGGTAGCGGTGTATCGAGGTCAGTTCGGGCTCGGGGCGGAGGGTGCTGATGAAGGACCGATCGTCCGGCGCCGGACCGTTCGCGAAATAGACCTCGCCCTTGGGCAGCTTCGCGACCTCGTGCGCGCCCAGATTGAGGCTTTGCGCGACCACGGCGGGCGGCGTCCGCGAAATCCAGTCCGTCACGCTGAAGGTGTGGTCTTCGGAAAAGTCGCCGTTGTCGAAGATGAGAATGAAATGACATTCGCCCGGGCCGATGCCCTGGATCGAATGGCCCCAGCCGCGCGGGAAATACCACACGTCGCCCGGGCCGAACGTGTCGGTCTCCGAGCGCGTCGCCATCCCCGCTCCTTCCGGATGCAGGATGGTCGTGCGGCAATAGCCCGACACGACATAGGCCCATTCGGCGGCATTGGCATGCCAGTGCATCTCGCGCATGCCGCCCGGCCCGAGCCGCATCGAGACGCCCGCGATGCCCTTGCTGACGGGAAACTCGTTTACCGAGGCGCCGCGCGTGATGCAGCCGGGCGCGGTGCGGCCAGGCTTCTGCTGTTCGAGGCGATAGCGGAAGGACAGATTGTTCGGAGCGGTCATGGCGCGGGTTCTAGCGGGCTCGGGTTAACGTCGGCTGAGGACAATGCCCGCGGACCTTTGCGCCGGCAACCGCGCCCGGTCCGATCGGCAAGTCCCGTTGCGGCAGCTCCGTCAGGCCCCGAACACCGGCACCCCGATCACATAGCGATGGAAGACCGTGGCAAGCAGGACATACAGCACGCTGCCGCCAACCACTGCGATGATGTCCTGGTGCATGCCGCCGACCGGAATGGGCGGCGCACCGGGATCGGTGCGGCGCTTGAGCGAGATGCGGTCATAGACCGCCCAGGCAAGGATCGAGCCGAACAGGACGATGGAGCCGAGATCGCCGTTGGCAAGCAGATGCGCGAGCGCCCACAGCTTCACGCCGGCCAGCATCGGATGCTTGAGCTTCCTGTAGATGTTGCCGCGCGCATAGGCGGCGACCAGCATGATCATCGCAGGCCAGACGAGGAGCGCCGCGAGATGTCGCGTCCAGACCGGCGGATACCAGACATTGACCCATTCGTTTGCGCGATACTCGGCAAAACCCCAGGCGATCAGCGCAATCCCGACGACGGAGACGATGGAATAGAGGATCTTGTAGGTGCTCTCGCCCAGCCGCGCGACCAGCGCGGCCCGTTCCCCGCGCAGGGTGGTGAACACATGGCAGCCGAGGAACACAACCAGTCCGAGAACAAGAATCGCAAGGCCCATCGCCACCCCCTGACCGCGCACTGGAATCGTTCCAGATTGACCGAAAGCGCATCGCGGCGATAGAGGCAAGACTGCCGGGCGGGATGATATGCCGCTCCTCCCCGCCTCGCGCGACCAACCACCGGACCTCACGTGGCAGCGACCCACATCGACGAGCCCGCGCGCCGCATCCCGCTCTACGGCGAGTACGAGGTCGTCGTCCTGGGCGGCGGCCCGGCGGGAATCGCCGCAGCTGCCGCCGCCGGCGCGGCCGGACGGCGCGCGCTGCTGATCGAGCGCTACGGCTTCCTCGGCGGCATGGGCACGGCCGCCGGTGTGACCAATTTCTGCGGCCTGCATGCCAATGTGCATGGCGAAATCCGGCAGGTGGTGCATGGCGTCGCCGACGACCTGCTTGCGCGCATTGCCGCGCTCGGCGGCCTCAACGCGCCGCATCTCGTGCTCGGCAGGACGCATGCGCAGGCCTACGACACGGCGGCCTACAAATGTGCAGCCGACGATCTTCTGCTCGCGCGCAAGGTCGATATCCTCTTTCACGCGCTCGCGGCCGAGGTGGCGATGGACGGCGACCGGATCGACGCCCTGTTCGTCGAGACGAAATCCGGGCGCGTTGCGGTCAAGGCCGGCATCTTCATCGACTGCTCGGGCGACGGCGACCTCGCGGCCTTCGCCGGCGCGCCGTTCGAGATCGGAGATGCGGACGGCAATCTGCTCTATCCGACCATGATGTTCCGCCTGAACGGCGTCGATGCGGACGCCGCGGGGGAAGCGTGGAAGACGATCCCGGCCCTGATGGACGACGCCGCCCGCCGCGGCGTGGCCTTTCCGCGCAAGGGCGCGATCGTGCGCCCGCAGAAGCACACGATGGAATGGCGCGTGAACGTCACGCAGCTCAAGAGCGGCAACGGCCGCGCGCTCGACGGAACGAATGCGGACGACCTGACGAAGGGCGAGATCGAGGGCCGCAAGCAGGCGGTCGCGTTCTTCGATTTCCTGAAGGCAAACGCCCCTGGCTTCGCGGACAGCTACATCGTCGACATCCCGCCGCAGATCGGGATCCGCGAGACGCGCCGCATCGCGGGCGCGTACCGGCTCAGCGGCGAGGACGTGATCGCCTGCGCGTCCTTCGACGACACGATCGGCGTTAATGGCTGGCCGATCGAGGAGCATGTCGCAGGCGACGTGCTGTGGCGCTGGCCGGAGATTCCCGCCTCGCGCGGCTTCAACCAGCTGCCCTACCGCATGCTGCTCCCGCAAGGCGTCTCCAACCTGCTGGTCGCGGGGCGCTGCGCGTCGATGACGCATGAGGGCCAGTCGGCTGCGCGCGTCTCCGGCGCCTGTTTCGTGATGGGCGAGGCGGCCGGAACGGCCGCGCATCTCGCCCTTGCGGAGAGGAAAAATCCGTCGGACATTCGGGTCGAGAAACTGCAAGAGACGCTGGAAAAGAATGGCGTCTTTCTGGGGAAGGACATTCCATGAGGAAGCTCGCTTTCGCGCTTGCCGCGATCCTGTTCGCGCTGGCACCCGCCGCCGCACAGGACTGGCCCCCAAAATCCGTGAAGATTTTCGTGCCGTTCGGGCCGGGCTCGACGCCCGACATCGTCGCGCGGCTGATCGCGGACCAGCTCAAGGCGAAATATCCGGACTCGGTCTTCGTGGTCGAGAACAAGCCGGGTGCGAGCGGCAATACCGGTACCGACGCCGTCGCCAAGGCCGCGCCCGACGGCGCCACGATCGGGGTCAGCATCGGCGGCCCGCTCGCGATCAATACGCTGTTGTTCTCCAGCCTGCCCTACGATCCGGCCAGGGACATCGCGCCGGTGACGCAGCTCGTCACCATGCCGAGCGCGCTCGTGGTCAATGCCAGTCTGGGCGTGAACAGCGTGGCGGAGCTGATCGCGCTGCTGAAGAAGGAGCCGGGCAAGTACAATTTCGGCTCGATCGGCAACGGGTCGCTGTCGCATCTCGCGATGGAAGGTGTGGCGCTCAAGAGCGGGACAAAGCTCGTCCATGTTCCCTATCAGGGCTCGCCCGCGGCGATGACCGCGATACTGCGCAACGACGTGCAGATGGGCGTGCTGCCCGCGATCTCGGTGACGCCGCACGTCAAGCCGGACGGCCCGGTGAAAATCCTCGCGGTCTCGCTGCCGCGCAGGTCGGCCTATCTGCCCGATATCCCGACGCTGAAGGAGTCGGGCGTCGACGTCGAGGCCGATACCTGGATGGGCCTGATCGCACCGGGCGGCACGCCGCCCGCGCTGCTCGACAAGATCAACAAGGACATCGTGGAAGCGATCAAGTCGCCGGCGGTGAAGGAAAAGCTCGCCACGCAATACATGGAGCCGGTCGGCAATACGCCGGCACAGTTCCGTGCGGTGATCGAGGCGGAAAAGGCGCGCTGGGCGCCAATCGTGAAGGACGCGGGCGTGAAGGTCAACTAGGAGCCGAATTCTCCGTCCGGTCATCCTGAGATGCGAATGAGCGAAGCGCGTGAGCCTCGGAGGATGACGCGCAACAGCCGGGCCGTCGACCTTCGAGGCGCGGCTATGCCGCGCACCTCAGGGTGACGGCACAACGATTACTTCCGTCCCGCCACCGCAATGCCCACAACCAGCAATCCGGCAATCGCAAGCTTCAGCTTGCCTTTCCTGTCGCCGTGATGCGGAGCGCCCGCCGGCGTCAGCAGCGTGCCCGCGACAGCCGCGGCAAGCAGCCAGACCCCGACGCAAAGCGCCACGCAGCACACGAGAATGCGGTTGGACACGGGATGCTCCTCGCGTTCCGAGACGGCGAGGATTTGTGATCGCAGGCGGGCGAAAGGGGTGTGAGGCGGATCACGCCGCCTTCGCGGCGCCCGCCTTCTTCACGTCCTTGATGTCGGTAAACCTGATATCCGGCGCGCGCTCGCGGGTATAGTCGAGATAGAACTGGTTGCGCGCGAGATAGACCACGTCGCCGTCGAGATCCTCGGCGATGCTGGCCCCGTTCGCAGAGACAAAGCTTTGCAGCTTCGAGGGATCGTCGGCCGCGATCCAGCGCGCCAGCTCGAATTCGCTCACGTCGAAATCGACCGGCAGGCCGTATTCCTCGTTGAGGCGAACCTTCAGCACATCGAGCTGCAGCGGACCGACCACGCCGATCAGGGCCGGAGAGCCGTCATTCGGGCGGAAGACCTGCACGACGCCCTCTTCCGCCAGCTCCTGCAAGGCCTGTTTCAGTTTCTTCGCCTTCATCGCGTCGGTGAGCCGCACGCGGCGCAGGATTTCCGGGGCGAAGCTGGGCACGCCGAGGAAATTGATCTCCTCGCTCTGCGAAAGCGTGTCGCCGATGCGGAGCGTGCCGTGATTCGGAATGCCGACCACGTCGCCGGCATAGGCCTCGTCGGCGATCGCGCGATCCTTGGCGAAGAAGAAATGCGGAGTCGACAGCGACATCGGCTTGCCGGTGCGCGTGAGCTTCGCCTTCATGCCGCGCTCGAGCCTTCCCGAGCAGATGCGCGCGAACGCGATGCGGTCGCGATGGTTCGGATCCATGTTGGCCTGGATCTTGAACACGAAGGCGGTCATCTGCGGTTCCTGCGCCTCGACGCGGCGCGTATCCGCATCCTGCGCGCGTGGCGGCGGAGCATAGGCGCCGAGCCCCTCCAGCAGATCGCCGACGCCGAAATTCTTCAAAGCGGAGCCGAAATAGACCGGCGTCAGATGCCCTTCGCGGAAGGATGCGAGATCGAACTTGCGGCAGGCCTCGCGCACCAGCGCGAATTCCTCGTTCAGCGCGGCGGCATCGAGATTGGGGTTGAGCGCGACCAGCTCCTCCACACCCATCGTCCTGGCGACGCCGGTCTTGGCCGCGTCGCCCTCGATCAGCCGCACGCCGTCGGTCGCCAGATCGAGCGTGCCGACGAAATCGCGGCCCCGCCCGATCGGCCAGGTGACCGGCGCGGTATCCAGCGCCAGCGTCTTCTCGATCTCGTCGAGAAGTTCGAACGGGTCGCGGCTCTCGCGGTCCATCTTGTTGATGAAGGTGATGATCGGGATGTCGCGCAGCCGGCAGACCTCGAACAGCTTGCGCGTGCGCGCCTCGATGCCCTTGGCGGCGTCGATCACCATGACGGCGGAATCGACCGCGGTCAGCGTGCGGTAGGTATCCTCGGAAAAATCCTCGTGCCCCGGCGTGTCGAGCAGGTTGAAGACATTGCCCTCGAACTCGAAGGTCATCACCGAGGTCACCACCGAAATGCCGCGCTCGCGCTCGATCGACATCCAGTCCGAGCGGGTGGACTGGCGGTTGCGCTTGGCCTTGACCTGACCGGCAAGATTGATCGCGCCGCCGAACAGCAGCAGCTTCTCGGTCAGCGTGGTCTTGCCGGCGTCCGGATGGGAGATGATGGCAAAGGTGCGCCGTCGCGCCACCTCGGCCGCGAGCGGCGACAGCGGCGCCGATTCGACGGCGGTAAGCGGCTTGTTCATGGCGCGCATGTGGCAGGGAAAGCGCGCCGGATCAAGGGGTGCCCGAGCCTTGCGCCGCGACTTCGATCCCGAGGCCCATGAGCGGGCTGCGCCGGACTGCGCCGTGCTCCTTCACCCGCGCCTTGAAAAGGCCTGGGCGTAATCCTCGGGCCTGAAGCCGACGAGCAGCTTGCCGCCGCGAAGCTCGAGGACCGGGCGCTTGATCATGGAAGGCTGCTCCAGCATCAGCTTGAGCGCCTTCGCCTCGGTAAGCGCCGCCTTGTCCCTGTCCGGGAGCTTGCGGAAGGTCGTCCCGGCCCTGTTGAGCAGCGTCTCCCAGCCGGCCTTTTTCGACCAGCGCTCCAGCCGCTCGCGCTCGATGCCGGCGGTCTTGTAGTCGTGGAAGGCATAGTCGACGCCGTGCTTGTCGAGCCACGCGCGCGCCTTCTTCATCGTGTCGCAATTCCTGATGCCGTAGATGGTAATGGACATTGCCGCTCCATGCCTGCGCGGGAAACGCGCATTCGGTCTGAATTGTTTACCGTGGCATTCATCATTCTATCAAAGGGCGGCCGCCGCGGCGCGCGGCGTTCGGCTGGCCTGACCCGCCTGTGACCCACCCTGGATTCAGCTGGCGGCCGCCATTCCCCTGCCGACGGCATGAAGAAATCCGCCTTCGACATCGTCGGCCGTCGCGACCACAACCCTGTTGCGGCCGGCCCGCTTGGCGGCATAGACGGCCATGTCGGCGCGCCGCAGCAGCGTGTCCACATCATAGCCGAAGGTCTCGGTCGAGGCGATGCCCAGGCTGACCGTGACTTTCACGGGCGTGCCTGCCACTGACAGCGTCGCCGCCTCCATGCGGCGGCGGATCCGCTCCGCGACAACCAGCGCGTCCTCCACCCCGGTCGCCGGCAGCAGGCAGCAGAACTCCTCGCCGCCGAGCCGGAACAGAAAATCGGTCGGCCGGATGCATTCGTGCACCACCGCGACGAACCTCATCAGCGCATCGTCGCCGCCGGAATGTCCGAAGCGGTCATTGAGCGACTTGAAGCGGTCGAGATCGAGGAACAGCAGGCACAGCGGCTGTCCCGATTTCTGGTGACGCAGCACCAGCCGGTGGCCGCGGGTCATGAAGGCACGGCGGTTGAGCGCGCCGGTCAGCGAATCGGTCTGCGCCTGCGTGCGCTGCTCCAGCTCGAACCGTTCCATGTTGAGCGCCACAAGCAGAACCGCGAGCAGGACGGTGTGAAAGAACATCAGCACGTTGAAGAGGGCGACGGCATTCGGCTGTTCGGGCAGCGCGCCGAAGGGGAACGGAGCGACGCCGACAAGAGGAACGCGGACGGCAAAGACCAGCGCAAAGGTCGCAAAGAGCGCGATCACCATCCAGCGCGACGGCAGCCTTTCGGCGCGGCCGCGCCAGAACTCGAACGCGGTCATCCCGAGCAGCGGCGCGATCAGCAGCGACGACACGAGGACGCGAGCCGTTACATTTCCGAGAAAGCCGGGCACGAGGCACAGCCCCGCCCAGATGGCAGGCGCTGCAAGGGCCGCCATCCAGAGCGGTCGCCGGCGCTCGAAGGCACGCGCCCCCTGCCAGCAGCATGCGAAGGCGGCCATCAATGCGCCGGCCACGACGGCGAGCGTGGACTCGCCCTGGGCGAAACCCGCGAGAAAGAGAATTGCGGCAAGCACCCCCATCAGGAAGGTGGCGCTCCACCAGGCAAACCAGATCGCGCGCCCCAGCCGCAGCCAGAACACCAGAAACAGGACGCCCAGCAGCGCCTTGACCAGAATTCCAAATATCAAAATGGTGAAAGCATCGAGCTGCATGTTCGGCCTGACAACATCGGGCTCCAACGCGACGTCCGGTTGGTCCGCCGAAGATCGCGCTCCAATCGGTTTGGAGCGTGGCGATTCCAGTGCCGACCCGGCAATCTTCTTTCGTGCGGTGAAGGTTCCGTCAACATGACAATTGCCGCTTCGCGTGGAGTCGGCCGGCCGGTGCCCCCCGTTATCCAAAGGAATGCGGATGGGCGCCGCAAAACCGAGATGTCGGCCTGCCGATTTTGGCTCGCTGGAAGCCGCCGATGCCACCCGCGGCTGCAAGCACAGACGGCGTGTTCCGCGCTCTCGCCGATCCGACGCGCCGACTCGTGCTGAACGGCTCTGCCGCAGCCCGGCCTCGGTCGGCGAACTGGCCAGGCCCTTCAGCATGGCTTTGCCGCCGAGCCGATGACGTTTGCCAATGCAAAAACTGCCATAATGCCGGGATAGGACAGGATCGCGGGCGCGCGGCGTCCGCTTTCTGCGGGCGCGATCACAACGCGCGACGGCGTCGGTCCGGGAGCGAGGAGATGGCCGGCGCAAGATTCTCGCAAACATTCACGTTGAATCGACGCATTCGCCGCGTCGAACACATGCACGGTTCAGACTAGCATCCTGCTTTGCTTTTCCCCATTCCCCCAAAAAAGGATCAAGGGCATGCCTTTTGTCACGACCGAGGACGGCGTCGAGATTTTCTACAAGGACTGGGGTTCGGGCCAGCCCATCGTGTTCAGCCACGGCTGGCCGCTCACGGCCGACGACTGGGATGCGCAGATGCTGTTCTTCCTCGGCAAGGGCTTTCGCGTGATCGCGCATGATCGACGCGGCCACGGCCGCTCCTCGCAGGTCTCGGACGGACACGACATGGATCACTATGCCGACGACCTCGCGACGGTGACCGCGCATCTCGACCTCAAGAACGCCGTTCACGTCGGCCATTCCACTGGCGGCGGCGAGGTCGTCCACTATATCGCGCGCCACGGCGAGAGCCGCGTTGCGAAGGCTGCGATCATCGCGGCGGTGCCGCCGCTGATGGTGAAGACGGAGGCCAATCCGGGCGGGCTTCCTAAAGAGGTATTCGACGGATTCCAGGCGCAGCTCGCCGCCAACCGCGCGCAATTCTACTACGACATCCCGGCCGGGCCCTTCTATGGCTTCAACCGGCCAGGTGCGAAGGTGATCGAGCCCTTGATCCATAACTGGTGGCGGCAGGGCATGATGGGCGCCACCAAGGCGCATTACGACGGCATCGTCGCTTTCTCGCAGACCGACTTCACCGAGGACCTCAAGAAGATCACCGTGCCGGTTCTGGTCATGCACAGCGAGGACGATCAGATCGTGCCATACGCCGATTCTGGTCCACTATCGGCGAAGCTCCTTAAAAACGGCACCCTCAAGAC
>JACAEG010000304.1 GCA_013388965.1 Pseudorhodoplanes sp.
GTCTCGGTCTGAGGCTCGACGCCCTGGTTCGAGTCGAGCACGCACACCGCGCCGTCGAGGACGCGCAGCGACCGCTCCACCTCGATCGTGAAATCGACGTGGCCCGGGGTGTCGATGATGTTGATCCGATGCTCGGGGAACGACAGCTCCATTCCCTTCCAGAACGTCGTCGTCGCCGCGGACGTGATCGTGATGCCGCGCTCCTGCTACTGCTCCATCCAGTCCATCGTCGCGGCGCCTTCGTGCACCTCGCCGATCTTGTGGCTCTTGCCGGTGTAATAGAGGATCCGCTCGGTCGTCGTGGTCTTTCCGGCATCGATGTGAGCCATGATGCCGAAATTGCGGTAGTCCTCAATCGCGTGCGTGCGGGGCATAGCGTGTCCTGATCTCTTGTCGCCGGTTACCAGCGGTAATGCGAGAAGGCACGGTTGGCTTCGGCCATCCGGTGCGTATCCTCGCGCTTCTTGACGGCGTTCCCCCGGTTGTTCGACGCGTCGAGCAGTTCCGCCGAGAGGCGATCCTTCATGGTCTTTTCGTTGCGGTCGCGCGCGGCCGCGATGATCCAGCGGATGCCGAGGGCCTGGCGGCGCGAGGCGCGCACGTCGACGGGCACCTGGTAGGTGGCGCCGCCGACGCGGCGGGAGCGCACCTCGATCGAGGGCATCACGTTGTCGAGCGCCTGCTCGAACACGCCGATCGGATTCTGCTTGGTCTTGCCCTCGATGATGTCGAAGGCGCCGTAAACGATTGATTCTGCGGCCGATTTCTTTCCGTCATACATCAACGAATTCATGAACTTGGAAACCACCAGGCTCCCGAATTTGGGGTCCGGGTTGATCTCGCGTTTCTCGGCGGAATGGCGGCGGGACATGACGGTCGATCCTTATTTCGGACGCTTGGCGCCGTATTTGGAGCGGCGCTGCTTGCGGTTCTTGACGCCCTGGGTGTCGAGGACGCCGCGCAGGATGTGATAGCGCACGCCCGGAAGGTCCTTCACGCGGCCGCCCCGGATCATCACGACCGAGTGCTCCTGCAGGTTGTGGCCCTCGCCCGGGATGTAGCCGATCACCTCGAAACCGTTGGTGAGGCGCACCTTGGCGACCTTGCGGAGCGCCGAATTCGGCTTCTTCGGAGTCGTCGTGTAGACGCGCGTGCAGACGCCGCGCTTCTGCGGTGCGGCCTGCAAGGCCGGCACCGTGTTGCGGTAGCTCTTCTGTCCGCGACCCTTGCGGATCAACTGATTGATGGTCGGCATGCGCCCGAACCCTCACCCTTCCGTTGCGGAGCTCGGCTCCGGCCGGCGCACGTTTCCACGCGCAAAAGAAAATCGCGCCATCCGCTCCGGCTCTGCGGATTGACGCTTTCAGTTTCAGAGGACCGCACGGCCAAGGCTGCGCGGTCATGCACCTTCATGTCTGACACAGGCTGTCAGCGGCAGCGTTTGAGCATCTTCCGTCGAGGCCATGATCGCCGGAAACCGGAACAAGCGTTGAAACTTCAACGACTTACAGTTCGTCTTCCAGGAAGCCGTTCCGACGCAGCGACGCTCACCGCCTGCCGAAAAGTGCGCGGGTTTTATCGGCGCGATTCTCTTTAGTCAAGCGCGAAACCCGCGAAAACACGCGCTTGGCGACGCCAAAGAGCACCGGGAGAACGTCAGCGTCGGCACCAGACAGGGGTGCCCACACCGCACGCCTCAACCAGATAATGTAAGCGGGGACCGGTTCAAGCGACCGCCGACAGCGCACCCTTGCTCCCGGCGAGCGCCGCCTTCACCTCGGTCGCGGTCATGGCCTTGCCGAAGAAATATCCCTGGGCCTCGGTGCAGCCCTCGCGCCGCAGGAAGTCCGCTTCCTCGCGGGTCTCCACCCCCTCTCCGGTCGTCGCCATCCCCAGGCTCGCGCCGAGACCCGCCACCGCCCGCACAATCGCCCGGGAATCGGGGTCATGCGCCAGACCGCGCACGAAGGTGCCGTCGATCTTGATCTTGTCGAAGGGAAAGCTGCGCAGATAGCTCAGCGACGAATAGCCCGTGCCGAAATCGTCCATCGAGATCCGCACGCCCAGCGCGCGCAACTGGTGCAGCGTTGCGAGGGTCGACGCATTCTCCACCAGCAGGACGGATTCGGTGATTTCGAGCTGCAGTCGATGGGCGGCCAGCCCGGAATGCGCCAGGGCACTGGCCACCATGTGCGGAAGGCCGCGCATCCTGAACTGCACTGCGGACAGGTTGACGGCGACCGCGAGGTCCTTCGGCCATGTCGCCGCCTCCTTGCAGGCCGTCCGGAGCGCCCATTCGCCGATCGGGACGATCAGGGCGGTCTCTTCCGCAAGCGGGATGAAGGCGAGCGGCTCGATGGGGCCGCGTTGGGGATGGTTCCACCGCAACAGCGCCTCGAAGCCGCTGATCGTCTCCGTCTTCAGGTTGACCAGCGGCTGATAGTGAAGCTCGAATTGATCCCTGGCGATGGCTTCGCGCAGGTCGAGCTCGAGCTCGCGCCGCGCCTGCATCAGCCGGTCCATCTGGGGTTCGAAGAAGCGATAGGTGCCCTTGCCTTCCGCCTTGGCGCGATAGAGCGCGATGTCGGCGCTCTTGAGCAGTTGCTCGGGCTGCCGACCGTCCACGGGGGCGATTGCGATGCCGATGCTCACGCCGATGGCGGCCTGGTGCCCGTCGAGGTCGAACGGCACGGCGAGGTCGTCGATCAGCCGGGCGGCAAGCGCGCTCGCATCCTCGGCGTGATCGACCTGCGATTGGAGGATGGCAAATTCGTCGCTGCCCAGCCGGGCGAGCGTGTCGCCTTCGCGCAGGCACTTGCGCATGCGCTCCGCGACCTGCCGCAACAGCCGGTCGCCGAAGGCATGGCCGAGCGTATCGTTGACGGACTTGAACCGGTCGAGATCGAAGCACAGCACGGCGAATTTCTGACCGCGGCCGAGATGGCTGAGGCGGCTTTCCATCTGCTCCTGAAAGAACAGACGGTTGGGGAGATTGGTCAGGCCGTCATGCAGGGCCATGTGGGAAATCTTCGCCTGCGCCGCGAGCCGGTCGGTGATGTCCTCATGGATCGAGATCCAGCCGCCATCGGGGATCGGCGTATTCACGATCGCGACGGAGCGGCCCTGCCCGGCATTGACGACGCGCATCTGCGGCTCGCGAACCCGAAGACGCGCCTGCATTCTCTCCCAGTACAGCCCGGGGTCCTCATTCAGGACCCCCAGCGCATGCCGGTATTTCAGGATGTCGTAGAAGGCGCTTCCCGGCTTCACCAGCTCCGGCGGCAGATCGTACATCTGCGCGTAGCGCTCGTTGCTGACCACCAGCCTGCCCTCGCTGTCGAACATGCTGAGGCCGAGCGGCATGTGGGCGAGCGCGGCGGTGAAGCGCCTGTTGGTCTGCGCGAGTTCCCGGTTGGAGCGCTCGAGCTGCTCCATCGTCCGGTCGAGAACGCGCAACGGAAATATCCGCAGCGCCGCGAACACGCCGAGACCGAGTAAAGCGCCGAAAAGACCGACCAGGGCAACCTGCGCCAGCAGTGGCTGCAGGCTCGTCTGCAATTCGACGCGGGCCACGTCCGAACCGGCAACGACCACACGCTGGCTGCGCGTCAGAGCCGGCGCGGGCACCGCACCGCCTTCATCGAGCACCACGTTGCCGGCGGAATCGAGGACGCGCCTGCGTACGGCCGCGCCCGAACTGTCGGTCTGGCTGAGCAGCTCCGCGATCCTGACCGTCTGAAACCGCCAGACATCGCTGTGCGCGTTGATATATTTCGCGAGATAGGCCGCATTCAGTTCGGCCTTGAAGTCGAGATGGCGCGCGAGATTGGAATAGCCCGAGAAGAAATACCCGGTCGGAAGCGAGATCGCTGCAAGAACGGCGAGAACCGCACCGACGACTGTAACAGCTCCTCGCAGGGATAGCGGCTTCATGACTCGCCCGGATTGACGATGCGGATTGCGCCGCTGTTGCGCAGGATTGTTTCACCGGCCGGCGAGTTGATGAACGCGGCGAAGCGCGCGGCGGCGGCCGTGAATTCCGCCGGCAGCACCACGTAGAACGTCTTGCCATAGGGATAGAGGCCGCTTTCCAGCGCCTCCACCGACGGACTTGCGCCGTCGATCGGGACGAGGCGCAGATTGCGCTGCTCCAGCGTGACCTGGAGCAGGGTCGAGCCGGCAAGCGAACTCGGTATGCTCTCCGCCGCATCCAGATTGTCCTGATCGGTCGCCGCGATCGGAACGTCGTGGCGCGCCCGCGCCGATGCGAGCGCAGCCTTCATCCCCGGAAACGTCTCTCCCAGGACCGCCGTGTCGGACTCGCTTTTCGGTCGCAGGATCACGCGGATCATGGAACCGTCGGACCAGGTCGGTCGCGGCGAAACGTAGAGACTGGCGATCTCGCTGCTGCGAAGCCCGTTCGGCCTCGGATGCGAGGTCACCAGGACATAGGGTGCGCGGAAGGATCCGACCGCGCGCAGACCCTGGTCGCGTTCCTGCGCGGTCAAGGGGCGACCTGCAATCGCCAGATCGAGCGCGCCCGCGGACAGGGCCCGCAGCGCGCCGCCGGTGCCGAGGTGACCCAGCACTCTCAGTTCAGTCGTCTCCTTGTGCGGAGCGGCGGCGAACAATTCCTGCAACAAGATCGTTGCGGCGCCGGACCCTCCCACCCGCAGAGTTTCGGCGTGGGCCGGAGCGGCCAAAGCCAGCAAGAGGATCGCCAAGAGCCGGTTCGACATGATTGCTCCCAGGGCATTCCGCGGGCATTCCAAACAGGCAATCGCGCACAACCACGCGTTTGCCCGGTCACAAGCGCAGGATGATATTGATGTTCGCCGCAC
>JACAEG010000322.1 GCA_013388965.1 Pseudorhodoplanes sp.
CTGATACGTCATTGCGGCCATGAATGTGTTCCGGCGCCCTGTTGAAAGTTTGGCAAGGCTAATGCGCGAACGGCGTTTTTGCACAGGGGCGGCAGCGGCGCAAATCATGGTAGGCTTGCACCATGTCGATTGATGTCGTCGATCTGCGCAATTTCTATTCGCAGGGTCTGGGGATCGTTGCACGCCGCTTCATCGGGCGCGGCATCCGGGCGCATTGGGGCGATCTGTCCGGCCTGCGCGTCATGGGTCTCGGATACGCGACGCCGTATCTCGGGCTCTTCCGCGAAGAGGCGGAGCGCTGCCTGGCCTTCATGCCGGCGGCGCAGGGCGTGGTGAAATGGCCGACGGAGCGGCCCTCTCTGGCCGCGCTGGTCGAGGCCACCGAATTGCCGCTCCCCGATTCCGCGCTCGACCGCATCCTGCTCGTGCATGCGCTCGAAATGGCGCACGATCCGATCGCGCTGATGCGGGAAATCTGGCGCGTGCTCTCGCCCAATGGACGCATTCTCGCCGTCGTTCCGAACCGGCGCGGGCTATGGGCGCGCACCGACACGACTCCATTCGGGAACGGCCGGCCCTATTCGCGCCCGCAGATCACCCACATCCTGCGCGAGACCTGGTTCACGCCGAATGGCTGGGGCGAGGCGCTCTATGTGCCGCCGATTCCGCGCGGCTGGTTTCTGCAATCGGCCATCGCCTGGGAGCGCGCGGGCGCGACGATCTCCGCGCCGTTCGCCGGCGTGCATATCGTCGAAGCCAGCAAGCAGGTCTATCGCGCCATTCCCGTCCGCCGCGAGAGTCGAAAGCTCGTACCCTCGCTCAAGCCGGTGCTCGCGCCCTCGCCCGGCAGCGCCGCGCGCAATCTCCGCGCCAGGCCTAAATGAATCGGGCTCCGCCGGCGACGGCGGAGCCCTGCAACAGCGTTCGCGGGTCGTGAGCTATTCGCTTGCGGGTTGCGGCCCGGAGCCCTGGGCCTCGTCCGCCTTCTGACCGCCCTGACCCTCCTGATAGGGACCGCGCCGGCGCCGCCGCCGATGCAGAGGAAAGCGGTCGCCGCTCTGATGGTCGTGGCCGTTCGGAGCCGCCGCCTGTGGCGGCTGGCCGCCCGTGATGAACGACGGCAGACGGTCGATATCGCCATTGCCGTCGGTCGTGCCGTGCTGCGGGCGGTTGTCGTAACGCGGCTGGCCGTCGCTGCGCGGATAATTTGGCTGATTCTGCTGCTGCCGCGGCTGGTGGAATTGCTGCTCGCGCGGCGGGTAAGGCGGCTGCTGCATCTGCGGAGAGTAGGGCTCGGCGCCGCCTTGCAGCGGCTGCACCATCTCGTCGGAATCGTCGAACGCATCCTCGCCGCGAGTGTCTCCGCCCTCGGGACGTCCCTGGAACGGCTGGTTCTGCCGGAACTGCTCCTGCGCCGCGGCGATCAGCCGAAAATAATGCTCGGCGTGCTGGTAATAGTTCTCAGCGGCCACCGGATCGCCGGACGCCTGGGCATCGCGCGCGAGCTGGATGTATTTCTCCGCGATATGGTTGGCGGTGCCGCGAATCTTCACATCGGGTCCGTTGGACTCATAAACGCGCGTCAGCGGATTGTGACTTTTGCCGCCGCCGCCGCCGCTACGGTTGCGACCCCGCATGCGATGATGCTTGTTCTGACCGTTCCTCATGGTGTGCCTATCGCCAACCCCTTCTTGTGCGGCGCCGCCGCATGCAGTTATCACTCGACACGTCACGCTGTGAACAAACCGCCCATGCAGCCTCACGTCGTGAAGGGCCGGGCGAGCGGCGCTCGTGTTCACCACCGCATCATTGTGGCCGTCTAGATTCCCCTTGGGCGCAGCGCGCCCCCCGCTTCACCTTAAGAGTGGATCGAGACGGAACCATAACGGTCACGCCCGCATCCGCCGGTGGAGCATTCCGATCAGCGTCGGCTATTCCGTTGTGTTTGCAACCTGTCCACGTTCGACTTGAATTCGTCCGAGTCGGTTTTCTGACCGGGCTCTCGCCTTTGGTCTCTTGTCCTGGCCGCTGCCTCTCGGAGCCGTGCTCCGGGCCTCTTGCGCGACCGGTCGATTTCGTGACCTGAACCTAATCGCTCTCGTCCCACATTCCAAGCGATTTTTTGGCCCTTCAGGCCTGCGGCCGAGCTATGGCAAAGGCCGCAGAATCAAGGCTCTGGGATGCCCCGCGAGGTCGCGGCGGGCAGGGCCGGCGAGGCGCAAACCGGCCCCCTCCATAATGGCGGCCACCGCCCGTTCCTGGCCTGCGCCAAGCTCGACGATCAGCGTTCCGTGCGGGGCCAGCAGCGCGGCGGTCTGGTGCGCGATGATTCGGTAGCAATCGAGTCCGTCGGCTCCGCCGTCGAGCGCCGCCGCGGGATCGTGATCGCGCACCTCGGGCGCAAGGCCTGCGATATCGCCGCGCGGAATATAGGGCGGGTTCGACACAACAAGGTCGAAGGGTCCGCGCAGGGCGGCGGCAAAGTTGCAGGCGATGAAGCCGGCTCGCATGTGCAGCCCGAGGCTCTGTGCGTTGGTGCGCGCGGTGGCAAGCGCGGACACGCTGATGTCCGTGCCGATGCCAAAAGCGTTCGGCAGCTCGCTCAGCAAGGCCAGCAGAAGGGCGCCCGATCCCGTTCCGATATCCGAAATGCGAAGCGTGGCATTCCGGTCGCGAATCTGCTGCAGTGCCGCCTCCACGATGGTTTCGGTCTCCGGCCGCGGCACCAGCGTCTCGGGCGAAAGCCGCAGCGGCAGGCTCCAGAATTCCTTCACGCCCAGAATGCGCGCAACCGGCTCGCGCAAGCGCCTGCGTTCCGCAAGGGTCGCGATCGCGCGGCATTGCCCGGCCGAAAGCGGACGTTCGGCGTCCGCCGCAAGCCGTGCGGCATCCACGCCAAGAGCGTGCGCGATCAGCAGGCGTGCATCGAGGGAGGCGGAATCGATCCCGTCCGCTTCGAGCAGGCGCGCAATCGCCCGACGCTCAGCCGCGACCGTCACGCCGGCGGCCAAGGCGGCCATCGCGTTCACGCCGCGGCTTCCGTCGCCAGCAAGGCCGCCTGGTTCTCGGTGATCAGCGCGTCGATGATCTCGCCGAGCGCCTCGCCCTCCATCACCTCCGGAAGCTTGTAGAGCGTGAGGTTGATGCGGTGGTCGGTCACGCGGCCCTGCGGGAAATTGTAGGTGCGGATGCGCTCGGAGCGGTCGCCAGAGCCGACCTGGACGCGCCGCTCCGCTGCACGCTCGGAATCGCGCTTCTCGCGCTGATGCTCGTAAAGCTTGGCGCGCAAGAGCGCGAGCGCCTTCGCCTTGTTGCGGTGCTGGTGAGGCCGGTCCCCCAC
>JACAEG010000094.1 GCA_013388965.1 Pseudorhodoplanes sp.
ATAGCCCTCGACCACAATCAGTGGCTCACCCTGATGGGCGGCCTGCCGCGCGGCGGCGCCGTTATAGAGGTTCGAGCCCTTGTGAAAGAGCGGCGTCTCCGGCGAGTTGAGATATTTCGCCGGCGCCTGCGGATCGAGCGCGCGCCCGCCGAAGGCGATGATGCGTCCGCGCCAGTCGGAAATCGGAAACATCACGCGGTCGCGGAAACGGTCATAGGGCACCGGAATGTCGTCGCCCGCGACGACGAGCCCCGTGTCGATCATGTCCTCGACCGGCACGCCTTCCTTGCCGAGATGCTCCTTGAGCGCGAAGCGGTCGGGCGGCGCATAGCCGATGCGGAATTTCAGTTGCGTCGAGGGACCGATCCCGCGGTCGGCGAGATAGCCGCGCGCCTTCGCGCCCATGCGGGTCGCCAGCGTCGCCTCGAAGAATTTCGCGGCGATCTCCATGACATCGTGCAGCGTCCTGCGGCGCTGCTCGCGGCGCGTGTCCTCCGCGGAGACTTTCGGCATCGGCAGGCCGGCCATCTGCGCCAGCCGCTCGACCGCCTCCGGGAAGGTCACGCCTTCCGTGATCATCACGAAATCGAAAATGGAGCCGTTCTTGCCGGAGGAGAAATCGAACCAGGCCTGCTTCTGGTCGTTGACGAAGAAGGACGGCGTCTTCTCCTTGTTGAAGGGCGACAGCCCCTTCCATTCCCGCCCGGCCTTTTTCAGCTTCACGCGCCGGCCCACCACCTCCGAAACCGGCAGGCGGGCTTTCAATTCATCGAGGAATTCGGGCGTGAAGCGCATGGCAATGGCATACGAATCGGGAGAGCCGAATCATAGCGCCGGATTCGGGAAGGATTTCGGAGGGACCTAAACTGGCCGTTTATTGTCGTTGCGGCGCGAGTTTTCCCGCTTATCCACAGGGGCTTGCGGTTTCGGGAGGCGCTGCCTCTCTCCGCAACGGGTCGACAAACCCCGTACTGGACTGTTTCAGGAATGGCGGCGATGGCAATCAAAGGCGCATCAATGCGGTGCTCCGCTCGTTCATGAACGAAAAACTCAGGACCAAGAAGCGGGCGTAGCAGCCCCGCCTTAATCCGGCAGAACGGACGAATATCCGAAGCGGTCGAAGTCCTGTTCGTAGGCCCGCCGGATGCGGTCGGCCAGCGCGTCGTCGTAATAGTCGCGGCAGCGGGACCTGCTCGAGGCGTTGATCGCCTGGGTGTCGCGCAGGGCGCCGGGCATGCCGACATGCGCGATGACCCGCGCGAAGTCCCGGTCGAAATGCTCCATCTGGCCGATCATGTCGAGCGCGATGCCGGGCATGCCGAGGATATCGTCCTGCAAATTCCAATGCGGATCGATCCGCATCCGGCAGGTCGCAGCCGCCATCTCGACAAAGACAGCAAAAGGCAGCTCGGCGTCGGGACCGTGCGGCAGGCGCAGGTCGGCCTGCTTGCGGAAGTCCAGATAGACATTCACGAACGGATCGCCGCGGACCAGCGGCCGGCCGCGATACTTGTCCTCCCAGCAGGACACCAGCCGTTCGAAAGGGTTGCGCACGAAGGAGAAGCGCAGCGTGTCCGGCGCGGTCGCGAGCCGGTAGAAGGTTTCGACGCCGACTGCGCTCGGGCTGAGCAGTCCCGATTGCTCCCGCCGATGCACCTGGCTCGGCGAGGCGAGATTCCGGTCGAGCAGCGCGACGAGCGATTTCTTGATCGTGCTGGATGCGGCCTTGGGATTGGCGATGTAGATCAGGCGGAATTTCGGGACGACGTCGATATGCCCCTCGGGATGATATCCCCGCGCCATCAGCTCGGCGAAAAACCGGTACGCCTGCGGGTGCCTCCATCGCACCGGCTCGGCCGGCACGCGCCAGTAGATTTCCCGGCGAAACCTCCGGAAGAAACGCTTCATCTCCTGCATGGCGGCGATATACGGCAACTCCCCGGCCGATGCGAGACGGGTGCGGCGGACCATGCATCTTCGCGTCGGCGCATGGGCACGCGGGGGCGGACGCGGCCTCTGACCGCTCGTCCGACACGATGCCGCCGTCCACAAGATGCACGCGCCGGTCCATGCGCCGCGCGAGATCGAGATCGTGGGTGACCGCCACCACCGTCTTGCCGCGCTTGTCGACGAGATCGCGCAGGATCAGGAAGACCTGCTCGCTGGACGCGGAATCGAGCGAGCCGGTCGGCTCGTCGGCCAGCACGACCGGCGGATCGTTGGCGAGCGCGCGCGCGACCGCGACGCGCTGGCGCTGGCCGCCCGAAAGCTGGTCCGGACGCTTCTTCAGGTGATCGGCAAGGCCGAGCGAGGACAGCAATTCGCCGGCGCGCTCGCGCATCTGCGAGGGCGTGAGCCGCCCGAGCGCGCGCATCGGCAGCATCACGTTCTCCGTCGTGGTGAATTCGGGCAGCAGAAAGTGGAACTGGAACACGAAGCCGAGCGTCGCAAGCCGCGTCGCGGCGCGCTCGGCTTCCGCCATGCGCGCCGTCGCCCTGCCCTCGATGAGAATCTCGCCCGAGGTCGGCAGGTCGAGAAGGCCGAGGAGATACAAGAGCGACGACTTGCCCGAGCCGGAGGGGCCGGTGATCGCGACGAATTCGTTGTCGCCGATCGAGAGGCTGATGTCGTGCACCAGCGTCACCGGCACGACCCCCGACAGGATGCGGGTGACGTCCTTTGCCTCGATCAGTGTCCTGCCGCCCGCGCCGGTCATGTCGCGCCCCGGATGATGTCGACCGGATGCACGCGCGCGGCCTTGCGTGCCGGCGCATAGCCGGCCGCGAGGGACGAGATCAGCGCAACGGCCGCCGCAATCAGGTAATGCCAGGGCGACCAGGCGAGGGGGAGGCGGTTGGAATCCATGAACGGGCTCTTGATTTCGATCGAGCCGAGCGCGAGGCACAGCAGATAGCCGAGGATGAAGCCCGCGAGCGCGCCGCCAAGCCCGATGATCAGCGCCTCCAGCACGAAGATGCGGCGCACCGTGGTCTCGCTCAGGCCGAGCGACTTCATGATCGCGATGTCGCGCGCCTTCTCGTGCGTGATCGTCGAGATGATGTTGTAGGTGCCGAAGCTCGCCACCAGCAGGATCGCGCCGACGATGGTGTACATGATGATGTTGCGGATGACGAAGGAGGACAACAGGTCCTCGTGCGCCTCCTGCCAGGACACCGACTTGTAGCCGGTGCGCGCCTCGATGCTCTGGGCGATCTCGTTCGCGGTCATCGGGTCGTTGACGCGCACGCGCAATTCGTTGATCAGCCCGGTCTGCTTGGCGAGGATCTGGGCGGTCTTGACCAGGACATAGGCGTTGGACTCGTCCACGCTGCGCACGCCGGAATGGAAGAAGCCGACCACGGTCGCGGTGATGTTGACGCCCTCGCTGGTCTGCACGGTGACGTTGGCGCCGATGCGCGCGCCGAGCTTCTCCGCCAGCCGGTCGCCGAGGATGATGGCGTTGGTTGCCGTATAGAGGGAGGCGATGGTGGCACGGCGCATCTGCCGCGGCAGGGCCGAGACATGGGGCTCGCGCTGCGGGTCGATGCCGGTGATGCTGACCGCGACGTCGCGGCCCGCATAGCGCACGATGCCCTGCGTCTTGGTCGAGGGCGCGACCGCGCCCGGCATCCAGCCCTCGAGCGCGGCCATGATGGCGAGCGGATTCTTGATCCCCTTGCGCCGCTCCTCGGGGCGCAGGCCGTGGATTTCGGCCGCGTCGTAGGCCGCTTCCGCCGGCTGGCGCGGCGGATCGCGCCGCTCGTCGGAGACGGCGACATGCGGCAGCGCGTCGATCAGCAGGCGCATGAAATCGTCCTGCGACCCCACCATCAGGGCGGCCATCATGATCGAGAAGCCGACGCCGGTGGCGACGCCCGCGACCGCAACGAAGGTCTGGCGCGCGCGGCTGCGGACATGCGTCCAGGCGATGTCGATGACGAGATTCACGGCGCGACCGCCTTGTCGACCGGGCGCACGCGCTGGCCGTCCTTCAGGTTCGCGTCAATGGGCGAGACCACCCGGTCCTGCTCGGTCAGGCCGGACAGCACCTCGACCGCGCGCGTGCCGCGGATGCCGATCTCGACCTCGCGCCGGATCGCGCGGCGGCCGTCGACCACATAGACGGTCGAGCCGCGCACCGCGTCGGCCGGCACCAGCAGCGCATTCTCCTTCTCGCGCACGATCACATTCGCCTCCACGCTCATGCCGATACGCAGCGGCGTATCGTCGGGCAGGTCGATGCGGATGCGATAGGTCTTGGCAATGGGATCGCCCATCGGCGTGATTTCGCGCACCTTGCCCTCGATCCGCCGTCCGGGAAAGGCGTCCGTGCGGAACAGCACGGTCTGGCCGACCTGCACGCGCGGGATATCCTCCTCGTTGACCTCGGCATTGACCTCGAGCGGCTTGGGCACCCCGACGCGAAAGAGAATCTGTCCCGGCTCGACGATCTCGCCGACATAGCCGTCCTTGCGCAGCACGAGACCGTCGATCGGCGAGGTGATGGTGTATTGATCGAGCCGTTCCATCTGCACCGACAGCAGGCCCTGGATCTGGCGCAGCTCCGTCGAGGCGCGCTCCTGCGCCTGCGTGGTCGCCGCGCCGCGGCCGACCAGCTCGTTGACGCGCGCCATCTCGCGCAGGGCAAAATCCTCGCGCGCCCTCAGCTCGTGCAGCTGGGCGCGGATCTCCTTCTCGTCGAGCCGCGCCAGCACGTCGCCGCGCTTCACCATCCTGCCCTCGCAGTCGCAGATTTCGACGATGCGCTGACGAATGAGGCTTGTGACCTTGGCCCAGCGCACCGGCTCCACCGCACCGGTGGCGTAGACGATCTCGGCGGCGGTGCCGCGAGTCGGCGACACAACCGTCACGATCGGGCCCCGTCCGATCCACAGCCACCAGACCGCCGCGACCGCCGCCGTCAGCAATCCGGCCGCGATCATCCTCCTTGTCGTCAGCACAACGGCTCTCCCTCCTTCACCCGATCATCCCGCTCTTGCTTACTCTCCCGGGCACCTTTCGACTTGTGCTATCTCAAGGCAGGAGCGGCGCCGTCTATGCCCGGAAAATGGTTGCAGAAAGGATATGTCCTGGTCATGCAGCCGCGGATTCATCTCTCAGGCGATCCACACCCGCGATGCCGGCTCGCCGGGGCAGTGATTGCCGCCCTCCTCTGTACGGCGCTCGCCGGGCTTTCCGTCGGCACGGCCTATGGGCAGAAGGCCGCACCCGCCGACGGCAAGGCCGTGGCGGCCTGCCTGAAGAAGGCCGAGGAGGCCGGCCAATATCCCGGCCGCTGCATCGGGATCGTGGCCGATCCATGCATCGACGTGGCCAGGACAAAAGCAAGCTATCGCGAGGACTCGAAGGCCTGCGCGGCGCGCGAGCTTGCGGTCTGGAGCGCGCTCATGGCCGAAGCGCTCAAGCGTGGGGTGCCAGTCGCCGACAAGAGGATGACCGCCGCGATCACCGAGTCGCAGAAGGCATTCGCACTTTCGCGCGACACGCTCTGCCCGATCTACGACAATGTCGATCCCGACATGGCATTGGGCGGCGCGAATTACTGCCGCCTGCAGGAGACCGCGCGGCGCGCGCTGATGCTGCGAAGGCTCGCCGACGCCATCAACGAGCATTGAGCCTGCGCTTCAGCCGATCCCCTCCAAATCGAGCTCGCGGAGATCGGGCGCGATCCAAATCCGCCGCGCCTCGACCGAGAACAGCCGCTCGCGCGAATAGAATGTCAGCGGAAGGTCGCGCGCGCCGAAGGGCGAGGCGATCAGCCGGGTGCAGGCCTCGCCAAGGCCGAGCCCCGACGGCTGCCGCGCGAGGCCATAGGCAATGGCGCGAATATAGAATTGCGTGATGGTCTCGTGATAGCCGCGCGTGTCGGAATTGGGCACGCCGGTGGCCTCGTTATAGGCGCGGATCAGCTTCGGCAATTGCCGGGAGAGATCGAGATCCGGATGCATGCGCATCAGAAAGACCGTGGCGATGCAATGCGCCTCGTGTGTCCAGGCCCTTACCGGCAGCGAGCGGTCGAGCAAGCCTTCCCCGATGGCAATGGCGTCGCGGTCGCCGACGACATGCGCGGCCGGTCTGGATTGAGCCGCCGGCATCGCGTCAGCGCGCCAGCGCGGCGATCTCGCGGGTCGCGCGGCGCAGCCGCTCCGCGAGGCTGCGCGCGACCGCGAAGACGAGATGCGAGGCCAGTTCGGGCGACTGCTCGGACAGGATGTCGAGCGCCTCATGCGTCAGCACAAGGCATTCCACGTCCGTCGCGGCCACGACATCGGCGGTGCGCTTGCCGCCCTCCAGAAGCGCCAGCTCGCCGAACATGTTGCCGGCCTCGATCGTCGCCACGCGGTAGCGCGCCTTCGAATCGGCGAGCGCGACCACGACATCGACGCGCCCGCGCGTCAGGAACATGAGCCGGTCGGCGGGAGCGCCCTCGCGAAGGATCAGGTCGCCGGCCCGGTAGCGCGTCGGCTCGAGATGCGAGCGCAGCCGATCGAGATCGCCCGCGCTCAGCCGGCCCAGCACCTCGACATCGGAGAGATCGAGCGCGGCATCGCGTGTGCCCGGCGTCAGCGCGGCGATCAGACGGTCCTCGGCATTTTCGAGCGCTGTGTCGAAATCCTCGACCAGCGCGCCGGCGCCCGACAGCACTTCCACCAGATCGTCGAGCGCGGGGCTCGGCCGGGTCACCGAGACGATCACGTTCTTCCTGCGCGCCTGCATGATCTGCAGGAGCCGGGTCAGCAGGCCGTGCGCGGCGGGATCCGCCGACAGCACGCGGCGCGCATCGAGGATGAACTGATCGGTGGTGTCGGCATCCTGAAGCGCGACACGGGTGATCTGCTCGGAATTGGCGAAGGCGAGATCGCCCTGCAATTCATAGACGGCAATGCGCTGCCCGTTGGCTTCGAGAATCTTGGTCTCCTCCGGTCCGCGCACGCGCTTCGAGCGCACTTCGGACGAGCGATAGATGCGCCGGAATACCGTGCGGCCGCTGACATTGCGGTCGAGCAGATGCAGCTTGAGATTGCGCGACAGCTCGGTGCAGACCTTGATCCCGCGCACGCTGTTGCCGAGCGCATCGAGCGGCGGCGAATAGACGCCGATGCCGACCTCGTTCGGCAGCGTGGCGAGGATGCCGCCGCCGACGCCGCTCTTCGCCGGGATGCCGACGTCGAACTGCCAGTTGCCGGCATAATCGTACATGCCGCAGGTCGCCATCACGCTCAGCACGTCGCGCGCGATGCTGACCGGGATGACGCGCTGCTGGGTCACCGGGTTGACGCCGTAATTGGCGAGCGTCGCCGCCATCACCGCAATGTCGCGCGCGGTGACGAGGATCGAGCATTGCCGGAAATAGAGATCGAGATGCTCGAGCACCGGCTCCTCGATCATGCCGGCATTCAGCTCGAGATAGGCGATGGCGCGGTTGCGGTGGCCGGTCTCGTCCTCGGAGCGATAGACCGCCTCGTCGAAGCCGAGCGGCCCGCCGGCGAAGGCCTCGAACAGCGCCCGCACGCGCGCGAAGCGCTCCTCGATGCCGTCGCCGCGCACCAGCGAGGCGGCGACGATCGCGCCCTGGTTCATCATCGGATTGAAGGGGCGGTTGTGGCGCTCGTCGAAGGAAATGGAGTTGAAGGCATCGCCCGAGGGCTCGACGCCGATCCGCTTGAGCACATGGTCGCGGCCGCGGTCCTTGAGCGCCAGCGCATAGACGAGCGGCTTGGACACGGACTGGATGGTGAAAGGCTTTCGGCTGTCGCCGGTCTCGTAGACATGGCCGTCGGAGAAGGCAATGGCGATGCCGAAATCCCTGGGGTCGGCCTTGGCGAGTTCGGGGATGTAGTTGGCGACCGCCCCCTCGTTCAGCCGGGCTGCCCGCGCATGAATATCCTGAATAAGCGCCTGGACCGGGTGAGCGATGCTCCCCTGCCCGTGGTGCCGCGTGCCCCCCGGATCGTTCATGAATGTTCTTTGTATGGTATTGACCCGATACAAGTCGCCCCCCAGCGACCGGTTTACAAGCAATTTGCGCGCCAATTGGTGCCCCGGGAGAGGCCGGCCTGCCGCGAGCTTGCAGCGAGCCGGCCGTCCGGGTCAGGCCGCGGCCGGACGCCTTGCCGATGCGCCGAGCATGCACGAAACCGGCAGGCCGTTGGAGACGATGTCGAAGACCGGCGAATGGGCCTGCGCCATCGCGACGAGCTCCTGCTTCTTCGCCTCGTCGCAATCCGCGTCGAGGTCGAACACCGCGCGAATATTGCTGAAGCCGCGCCGCACGTCGTTCGAAAGGCCCAGGAAGCCGCGCAGGTCGAGGTCGCCTTCGAAGCGCGTGGTGAGCGACTTCACCGCGATCCCGTGCGCGGCGGCATGATAGACGAGCGATGTCGTCAGGCAGCCGGCCAGCGCGTGCAGGACGTATTCCACCGGATTGGGAGCCTTGTCGCCGGACAGCAGCACCGGCGGCTCGTCATTCACCAGAAAGAACGGCGTGGCGTGCCGCATTTCCTCGCCGGCGCCGTAATAGTCGTCGATGCGCGAGCGGTTCTCGCCGCCCTCCACCCACTGGTTGAACACGCGAAACTGGAAGCCCGCGAGCGAGGGTGTCGCCTTGATCGCCTCGATCGTTCCGAACAGCTTCTGGCGATCGACGCCGTTGATCATCGTGGATCTGGTCATGATACGTCTCCTTCCTTGCCGGCCCGTACCCGCCGGCATGGCGGATTTGAACAGACCGATTAGTCTGTTTTACAGACCAATCAGTCTGTTTTCAAGCCGTCCACCTGCCCCTGCGACAACGTCGACAAAACCGCCATAAAACAACGCAATAGCTCCAGATACCGCTTGCTTTTCGGCAGCGGCGCAGCCATTTTCAAACCAAACGG
>JACAEG010000241.1 GCA_013388965.1 Pseudorhodoplanes sp.
ATTTCAGCATCGCGATGCGGTCGATGCCCATGCCCCAGGCAAAACCCTGATAGACGTCGGGGTCGATGCCGCAGGCGCGCAGCACGTTGGGATGCACCATGCCGCAGCCCAGAATCTCCAGCCAGTCCTCGCCCTCGCCGAAGCGGACCTCGCCCTTGTCGCGGCGGCACTGGATATCGACCTCGAGCGAGGGCTCGGTGAAGGGAAAGAACGACGGCCGGAAGCGCATCTTGACGTGGTCGACCTCGAAGAACGCCTTGCAGAACTCTTCGAGAATCCATTTCAGGTGGCCGAGATGCGAGGACTTGTCGATGACCAGCCCCTCGACCTGGTGAAACATCGGCGTGTGCGTCTGGTCGCTGTCGCTGCGATAGGTGCGGCCCGGAATGATCACGCGGATCGGCGGCTTCTGTGCAAGCATCGTGCGCACCTGCACGGGCGAGGTGTGCGTGCGCAAGAGCATGCGCGATCCGTCCGGCTTCGGCTTGAAGTAGAACGTGTCATGCATGTCCCGCGCCGGATGGCCTTCGGGAAAGTTCAGCTTGGTGAAGTTGTAGTCGTCGGTTTCGATGTCCGGCCCTTCGGCGACCGAAAATCCCATATCGGCGAAGATGGCCGTAAGCTCGTCGATCACCTGGCTGACCGGATGGATGCGTCCGATCTCCGCCGGGCTCTCGCGCACCGGCAAGGTCACATCGACGGTCTCGGTGTTCAGGCGCGCATCGAGGGCGGCGTTCTGCAGCACCTCGCGCCGCGCCGCGATTGCCGCCGTGATCTTGTCCTTGACGACGTTAATGGCCGCGCCGCGAACCTTGCGCTCGTCCGGCGCCATCTTGCCGAGCGTACTCAGAAGCTCCGAGACGGAGCCCTTCTTGCCCAGCGCGGAGACGCGCACGGCCTCCAGCGCGGCTTCGTCGCCGGCGGCGGCGACGGCGTTCAGGATGTCGGTCTCAAGCTGTGTGATGTCGGACATGGTTGCGATCCAACCCTTGGGTCATGGCCGGGCTTGTCCCGGCCATCCACGTCTTGCTTGCCGCGAGGAAGGCGTGGATGCCCGGCACAGGGCCGGGCATGACGGCGGAGAGCCCGTGTTAGGCCGGCAGCGCCGACTTGGCCTTCTCGACGATCGCCTGGAAGGCCGCCGGCTCGGTGATGGCGAGGTCCGACAGGACCTTGCGGTCGACCGTCACGCCGGACTTGGCGAGGCCGTCGATGAAGCGGCTGTAATTCAGCCCGAACGGCCGCACCGCGGCGTTCAGGCGCTGGATCCACAGCGCCCGGAAGGTGCGCTTCTTCCGCTTGCGGTCGCGGTAGGCGTACTGGTTCGCCTTCTCGACCGCCTGTTTGGCGACTCGGATCGTGTTCTTCCGGCGGCCATAGAAACCCTTGGCGGCCTTGAAGACTTTCTTGTGCTTGGCGTGCGCGGTGACGCCACGTTTGACGCGGGCCATGAATGATCTCCTTCGCGATGTCTATTGAGGCGCGGGTTCAGCCGTTCGGCAGGAAGTATTTCTTGATGTTGTCGCCGTCCGACTTGAACAGGACATTCGTGCCGCGAAGCTGGCGGATCTGCTTCTTGGTCCGCTTGATCATTCCGTGACGCTTGCCGGCCTGGGCATATTTCACCTTGCCCGTGGCCGTTACCTTGAAGCGCTTTTTGGCGCCCGACTTGGTCTTGAGTTTGGGCATTTGGCTCTCCTGTGCCGGCTGCCGGGCAAAGCCCTGCGTCTGCCGGGAATGGCTCGAAACCGAGCGTGCTGATTGAGCTGTTTCCGCTGCCACGGCAGCCCGTGTCGGCCGGGCGGCGGAAGGGCCGGTTTATGGCAGACGAAGTCCCGATTGACAACCATTTCGGCCTGAATAGATGAGGCTTCGGCTTCCGGAACCTGCAGGCGGCACGCCCGTTTCCAGAGCGGCCAGACCGGCGTGAGGCCAAAGGAGACGGAAATGGCGAATTTTGGCCCCAAAAGCGCCTTGGCCCTGGCCGCCCTGGGGGCCGTTCTGGTGGGACAGGCGCAAACCCAGGCAGCCCCGGTCAACCGCTACGACGGAACCTGGAGCGTCCTCATCATCACTGAATCCGGCACCTGCGATCGCGCCTACCGCTATGCCCTGCGGATCAAGAACGGCGTCGTCTATTACGACGGCGAGGCCGGGATCGACGTCTCCGGCCGCGTGTCGCCGAGCGGACAGGTCCAGGTATCGCTGAAACGCGGCGACCAGGGCGCCTCGGGCTCCGGCCGCCTGTCCGGCACGACCGGGCTCGGCACGTGGTCGGGCAAGTCCTCGACCAGCCAGTGCAGCGGCCAGTGGCAGGCCGAGCGCCGCTCGACGAACTGATCGCCATGCAAAACGCCCGCAACGAATTGCGGGCGCCAGTTTTCCGCTCGACGACGAGTACGATCCGCGCCGCTTAGCGGGGCGCGAGAATCATGATCATCTGACGGCCCTCGAATCGCGGCTCGGATTCGACCTTGGCCATTTTGCTGGTGTCGACCTTCACCCGCTCCAGCAACTGCGTGCCGAGTTCCTGATGCGCCATCTCGCGTCCGCGGAAGCGCAAAGTGATCTTCACCTTGTCGCCTTCCTCGAAGAAGCGTTGCATGGACCGCATCTTCACGTCGTAGTCGTGATCGTCGATCATCGGCCGGAGCTTGATCTCCTTGACCTCGACGACCTTCTGCTTTTTGCGGGCTTCGGCGGCCTTCTTCTGCGCCTGATATTTGTACTTGCCGTAATCGAGGATTTTGACGACCGGCGGCGTGTTGTTCGGAGAAATCTCGACCAGGTCGAGACCGGCTTCCTGCGCCATCGCCAGGGCGGCATTGAAGTCGGTGACTCCGTGATTGTGGCCGGTTTGATCGATCAGCTGGACCTCGCGCGAGCGGATCTCTTCGTTGATGCGCGGACCGTCCTTCTGGACGGGCGGCGCGGCTCTCATCGGACGACGAATGGAATTATCTCCTCTAATGGTTTCAACGGGCAGGCACTCACCACAATGCCACGGGAAGCCAAGTTCTGCGACAAGATTTGTGCCTGAGCGTTTAAGAATTGGGACAAAACCCGCATAAGTCAACGGCTCCTGCGACGCTTGCGCGCCCGTCGCAGCGATTTTTTCGCTTTCCGTTGTGCAGCAAAATCGGGGGTCAGGCGATCCGCCAATGCTTCGCAAGGTCGGCGTAGACCTTGAGCGTCAGGGTCGCGACATTCGGAGGGGTGAAATGCCCGCTCACCCAGCCGCGCCCGCGCTGGCCCATCGCCAGCCGCGCCGAATCGGTCATTGAAAACAAGCGGATCAGGGCCGCCGCCAGGGCGGCATCGTCCCCGGCCGGAAACCGCAGGCCGGTCATCCGATCCTCGGGAACCGCGGGTGGCGCAAGCACCACATCGGGCCCGGCGCCGAGATCGGACACGATCACGGGCCGCGCCATCGCCTGCGCTTCGAGGATCGCCCGCTGCAGGCCTTCCGGCTGGGTCGCCGCCGAAATGACGACGCTCGATGCCATGTAGGCCGCAGGCAAATCGTCGAGCGGCCCGACGATGCGCACGACATCCGCCGTGTCGCTGCTCAGCACGAGGTCCCATACTTCGCCCATGTAGCGGCTGCGGCCGCGATCCTCCCCGGCAAAGATGCAGATGAAATCCTTCATCCCCATGTCCTTGAGGCGCCGGGCCGCCTGCACGACGATGTGGTGGCCCTTTCGCCGGATCATGCGGCCGGCCACCAGGATCATGCGCGTGCCGGGCGCCACGCCGAGGCTGCGGCGGACGGCATCCACGCTTTCAGGCGAAACGGAATCGGGACTGAAGCGCTTGAAGTCGATCGTCGCGGGCACGACATCGATCCGGTCGGCCGCGACACCGTAGCGGTCGCAGATCAGGTCGGCGAGCTGGTCGTTTCCCGCAATGATGCGGTCCCCCCGGACCATCACGCTGTTGTAGAGGCGCTTGAACGGGTTCTGCTCGCGGAATCCCTTGTACCAGGACGTGACGAAGGGAAGCCCGGCGAGGCGTGCTGCCACATAGGCGCTCCATGCCGGCGCGCGGCCATGCGCGTGAACGATATCGCAACGATACTTGCGCGCAATCCGCATGATCGTCCCGATGTTGCGCACGATGACGAACGGGTTCTTGCTTGCGACATTGGCCTCGAGAAATTCGCCGCCATGAGCTGCAATCATGTCCTGCAACCGTCCGCCCCGCGACAGGACGATCGGATGATGGCCGGCGATCGCGAGAATGCGTGTCAGGTCGACGACCCCGTGATCGGCGGCGCCAGTTTCCAGAGTAGGAACGACAAGCAGAATTCTAAGCGGCTTGACTGGCGCGGCGTCGGGCCT
Organism: Pseudorhodoplanes sp.; assembly: GCA_013388965.1. Lineage (GTDB taxonomy): Bacteria > Pseudomonadota > Alphaproteobacteria > Rhizobiales > Xanthobacteraceae > Pseudorhodoplanes. The sequence continues at coordinate 4,341 of JACAEG010000241.1, forward strand.
GCCGCTCCCATCCGGAGACGAAAAGAACGCCTCGTGCGTCTCGTCGTGCGCCGGGATGCGGGCTGCGGATCCAGATGGCACGGCAATTCCTTGAAGGAGGGTTGCGGCCGTCAAGAGACGCGCAGCCGCAAGATGACGGCACGGTGATAGTCAGAATTCCGGCGTTATTCAATCATCGGACGCGGCCGGACGACAAGCGGCGACCGGTTTCCGAACACCAGCGTTTTGTGGCGAAACGATGAAGCCGCAGAGGGAAAGCGCGAGACCGATCGCTGCCGCATTGCGATAGCGTCGCATTCCTCGGCAAATCGTGCTTGCCTTCAAAGCGGCGATCCGGCGAGAAGGCTCGCGCAAGCTGCGGTGGGGGCGATGAACGCGATTGTCACAAAATCGATCGAGGTGGGAACGGGCCGGGACGCGCGGCCGATTGCCATTCGCGTCCGGCAAGGCGGCGCACCCGGCCTGCTCTGGCTCGGCGGCTTCATGTCCGACATGAAAGGCACCAAGGCCGAAGCGCTCGACCAATGGGCGCGGGAGCATGGCCGGGCCTGCACGCGCTTCGACTATTCCGGTCACGGCGAATCCGGCGGCGAGTTCGTGAACGGAACGATAGGCCGCTGGCTGGAGGAAAGCGTTGCCGTGTTCGACAGCGTTTGCCGCGGGCCGCAGATCGTCGTCGGATCGTCCATGGGGGGCTGGATCGCACTGCTGCTGGCGCGCGAACTGCAGCGGCGCCGCGAATCGGGACGGGCCGATTCAGCCTCGATCGCCGGGATGGTGCTGATCGCGCCTGCCGTCGATTTCACCGAAGCCCTGATGTGGGCGCGGTTCACGCCCGACATCAGGCGTCAGATCGAGGTCGAGGGCCTCTGGAAGCGGCCCTCCGAATACTCGGACGAGCCTTATCTCATCACGCGCAACCTGATTGAGGACGGCCGCAAGCACCTTTTGCTCGGCGGCTTGATCGAGACCGGCTGCCCGGTGCGGATTCTGCAAGGCGCGCAGGACCCTGACGTGCCCTGGCAGCATGCGCTCGAACTGGTGTCCCGGTTCGCGCGCGATGACGTGGTATTGACTCTGATCAAGGACGGCGACCATCGGCTGTCGCGCCCCGAGGATATCGAGCGCCTGACCGCAGCCGTGGCGGAGTTTGCGTAGCGCTCACGCATTGCGCGCGCTCCGGCTCTCGGCTAGGCCTCTGTCGGCAAGCAAGGAAACGGCCCATGACTGAAAGCAATCCGTCTCGCGACACGATCTACGAAAACATTCTCATCGAAACCAAGGGCAAGGTTGGCGTCATCAGGCTCAACCGCCCGTCGGCCCTGAACGCGCTTAATTCCCAGCTTGTTGCGGAAATGACGCGCGCGATCGATGCGTTCGAGAAGGATCCGCAGATCGGCTGCATCGTGATCACCGGCTCGGACAAGGCCTTCGCCGCCGGCGCCGACATCAAGGAAATATCCGACAAGTCCTTCCTCGACGCCTTCATGGGCGACTTTGCAGGGAACTGGGATCGGCCCGCGCATGCGCGCAAGCCGGTGATCGCCGCGGTGGCCGGCTTCGCGCTGGGCGGCGGCTGCGAGCTTGCGATGCAATGCGACATGATCATCGCCGCCGACAACGCCAAATTCGGGCAGCCCGAGATCAAGCTCGGCGTCATTCCCGGCATCGGCGGCACGCAGCGCCTGACGCGCGCGATCGGCAAGGCCAAGGCGATGGACCTTTGTCTCACGGGGCGGATGATGGATGCGCAGGAAGCCGAGCGCTCGGGCCTCGTCGCGCGCGTCGTGCCGCTCGCAAGCCTGATGGACGAAACCATGAAGGCGGCGGAGACGATTGCGTCGATGCCGCTGCCGGCGGCAATGGTGGCGAAGGAAGCGGTCAACCGTGCCTTCGAAACCTCGCTCGCCGAAGGTCTGCGCTTCGAGCGGCGGGCGTTTCACTCGCTGTTTGCGACGGCCGATCAGAAGGAAGGCATGGCGGCGTTCGTCGAAAAGCGGCCGGCGAAATTCACCAATCGCTGATCACTTCCTCACGCAGATCACCCGCGCGACGGAGGCCTTGGCGGCGTCGATGCTGGCACTGCCGTCCTGCGGCGTGACGTTGCCGGCGGCGAGGAATTTCCTGATCGTCGCGGCGGGCACGAAGGCGGCCCGCGCCGCGGCCGCGCTGCCGCCATTCGTCGCGCGCACGCCGACCATGCCGACGAAGCGGCCCTGCGCGTCGAGCGCAGCCGCGCCGGAAAATCCCGCCGCTGGCGCCGGTTCGAGCAGCACAGTCGCGCCTTCGACCCCGCGAATGCGCGCGCTGGCCGTGGACGGAGCGTTGCCGCCCTCCTGGATCGTCGGATCGCTGATCCCGACCAGCGTCAAGTCCGCGCTTCTCGGCGGCTCGTTGGACAAGGCGATCGTTCTCGAATGCTCCATTCCATAGACGCGCAGGAGCGCGAGATCGGCTGACTTCTCGTCCGCGACGCGCTCGGCCGGACCCGCTCCTGCAATCACTATCGTCTGGCAATCGTCGGTCGCGGCGCGGTCGGCGATGAAATGGCCGGCCGGGCTCACCGCGATCGCGGTCGCATATTCGACCTTGCGCCTGACCGGCGCGGTATCCGATCCGAACGGCGCGAATGCGCTCGACATCGCGACCACGACCGGCTGCATGATCCCTTCCAGAGCCTGATCGTAGAGGATGGTCATGCCGCGCACCTCGTTGTCCTTGAGCTGGGCGCGCACATAGAATTTCTTGAGGCCCTGCAGCCCCGACAGGACGAAGAAATCGTTACGCATCACGTTGTATTCGACATTGCGGCCCTTCGGCCCGGTCTTCTGCCTCTCGAACAGGGTGGCGAATGTGGTGTTGCCCGCGATGCTCTCGCGAAAGACCTCGATCTGGACCTCGCCGCGCGAGGAATGCCAGCGGCCGCCGGATTTTCCGCGCGCCGTCAGTGTTGCCAGCTTGCCGGGTATCCCGAGCCGCACGCCGGGTATTGTGGAATCCTCGACGAGCTTCCAGCCGACCTGCTCCTGCTGGTCCTTGACCGCGGCGGCAAGCGTGGCGCGCTCCTGCGGGGTGAGGAGGCCCGTATCCTTGCCCTTGTTGCGCCGCTGGAAAGCCTTGACGGCGGCGATGGCGCGGTCGCCGAAATCGCCGTCGAGCCCGCCATTGTAGTCGCCGGACCAGATCAGGTCCGATTGCAGCGCCAGCCGTTCCGCGAGCGGCATCTCGGCGTAAGCGTCGCGCACGGCTTGCGGTGCGGGCTGATCCGCCGGAACTGCGGCGGCCTTGCGCGGCGCGGCCTGGCCCGCCTCCGGCAACGCGGCCAGCAGCAACAGCGACATGATCGGGCCGATCCGGCGCATCAGGTTCCAGCATCTCGCAAAGACGGCTAAGGATGGGCGCGAACCGGCCCCGGGCGCAAGAGCGACATCGGGCGGACGACTTCAAATCGCTGATTTTGGCGGGGCCACAGCACCCGTCGCGGAGGAGCGATGCTGAACGAGGACGAGCTTGAACGCTATGCCCGCCATCTGGTGCTGCGCGAGGTCGGCGGACCGGGGCAGGCGGCGCTCCGCCGCGCCCGCGTGCTGGTCGTCGGCGCGGGCGGGCTCGGCGCGCCGGCGCTCCTCTATCTTGCAGCGGCGGGGGTCGGCACGCTCGGCATTGTCGATGACGATGTCGTGTCCCTGTCCAACCTGCAACGCCAGGTCATTCACGACAGCAGCGATGTCGGGGCGCTGAAGGTCGACAGCGCAGCGGCGGCCATCAGGAGTCTGAACCCGCATGTGTCCGTGAAGACCCATCCCGTCCGGCTCACGGGGGCGAACGCACTCGCGCTGATCGAAGGCTACGATCTCGTCGCGGACGGCTCCGACAATTTTGCGACGCGGTACCTTGTCGCCGATGCATGCTTCTTCGCCAGGAAGCCGCTTGTCACGGCGGCGGTCGGCACATTCGACGGCACGCTGACGACCATTCGCGCGCATGAACGCGCTTCGGACGGGCGCCCGAACCCGACCTATCGCTGCATCTTTCCGGAGCCGCCGCCGCCTGGCACCGTGCCCGCCTGCGCGGAGGCCGGCATTCTGGGCGCGCTTGTCGGCGTACTCGGCTCGATGATGGCGCTTGAGGTCATCCGGGAGATCGTCGGCTTCGGCGAAGGTCTTGTCGGGCGGCTATTGATGGTCGATGCGCGATCGATGCGATTCGAGACGCTTCGCTATGCCTGGGACAGGTCCAATCCGCTCTCGGGAGAGCGGCCGACGATCGCGGATTTATCGATTCACCCCTGATCCGGGCGCGCCTACAGCATCGACGGCAATACGCGGTCCGGCGGCTTGTGCCCGTCCATGAAGGTCTTGATATTGATGATGACCTTCTCGCCCATGTCGATGCGGCCTTCGACGGTCGCCGAACCCATATGCGGCAGCAGCACGATCTTGCCTTCGCGGGCGAGCTTGGCGAGCCGGGGGTTTACAGCGGGCTCGTGCTCGAACACGTCGAGACCTGCGCCGCCGATCTCGCCGGCCGCGATCATGCGGATCAGGGCGTTCTCGTCGATCACTTCGCCGCGCGCCGTATTCACGATATAGGCCGTCGGCTGCAGAAGCTTGAGGCGCCGCGCCGACAGCAGGTGGAATGTCGCGGGCGTGTGCGGGCAGTTCACCGAGACGATATCCACGCGCGACAGCATCTGATCGAGGCTGTCCCAATAGGTGGCGTTCAGCTCTTCCTCGATCGCGGCTGAAACGCGCCGGCGATTGTGATAGTGGATCTGCAGCCCGAAGGCGCGGGCGCGGCGTGCGACCGCCTGTCCGATGCGGCCCATGCCGACGATCCCGAGGCGCTTGCCCCAGATGCGATGGCCGAGCATCCAGGTCGGCGACCAGCCGGTCCATTCGCTGTCGCCGGTCAGCACCTGGGCGCCTTCGGCCAGCCGGCGCGGGACCGCGAGAATGAGCGCCATCGTCATGTCGGCGGTGTCTTCGGTCAACACGCCGGGCGTGTTGGTCACGGTGATGCCGCGCTGCAGCGCGGTCGCCACGTCGATATTGTCGACGCCATTTCCGAAATTGGCGATCAGCTTGAGGTTGCTGCCGGCCTGGCCGAGCACCGAGGCGTCGATCCGGTCGGTCACCGTCGGCACCAGCACGTCGGCCGATTTCGCTGCCTGCACCAGCTCGGCCTGACTCATCGGCTTGTCGCCGATATTGAGCTGCGCGTCGAACAACTCGCGCATCCGCGTCTCGACCGAGTCGGGAAGCTTGCGCGTGACAATCACCAGGGGCTTCTTGCGGGGCATATCCTACCAGTTTGCTGGTGCCGACCGGCCTGGGCCGGCACGTTCAGTCCTCGTTAACCGGCCTCGCGGACACTGCAGGCTCGTCTGCGGGCACGGTGCCTTGATCTTGGACTCTTGAGCTTGGACTCTTGGGTTTTTGGGTCCTCTCTATCAGATGGATATCCCAAGACAAAGCACTCGCGCTTGCCACGACGCTCCGTCCATTTGTCGCAGAAAATGCGCCCGGGAGGCCGGCTGTTGCGTAATTCCGGACTGATCTCCGCCCTGCTAGCGGCGTGCCTCGCGGCCATGCCGCTCGCCGGCGGCGAGGGCGCCAATGCGTCGTCCAGCGGCCAGCCGATGCCGCGCTTCGCAAGCCTGAAGTCGGACCGCGTCAATGTCCGCGGCGGCCCGACCATGGACCATGACGTCGTCTGGGTGTTCACGCGCGCGGGGCTCCCGGTGGAGATCATCGCCGAATTCGAGAACTGGCGCCGGATCCGCGACGACGACGGCGCCGAGGGCTGGGTCTACCATTCGATGCTGTCGCCGCGCCGCACGGCGATGGTGAGGTCCAAGGCGAAGGACGAACTTGTGCCGCTATGCGACAAGGCCGAGGAGGTCTGCTCGGCGCTCGCCAAGCTTCAATCGGGCGTGATTGCAGCGGTCAAGAGCTGCACCGGGTCATGGTGCCGAATCGAGGGCGCCGATTTCGACGGCTTCGTCCGCCAGGAGCGGCTGTGGGGTGTCTATCCGGGCGAAAAGGTCAATTGATGCGCGGCACCAGGCCGTGCCGCGCCTCGGGACTTGCAACCTAGCGGCTGTTCTTGCGCAGCCGAACGACCACGTCGATGCGGGCGACTTCGTAGCCCTCGGGCGCGGTCGGCATCTTGCCGACGATCACGTCGGTGCCCGGAATGTCAACCAGCTCGTTGGCATCCTCGACGAAGAAGTGGTGGTGGTCGGACGCGTTGGTGTCGAAATAGGTCTTGGACCCATCGACCGCGACCTGCCGCAACAGGCCGACCTCGGTGAATTGGTGCAGCGTGTTGTAGACGGTGGCCAGCGACACAGGCACCTTGGCCTTGGTCGCCTCCTCATAGAGCATTTCCGCGGTCAGGTGCCGATCGCCCTTGGAAAACAGAATCCAGCCGAGCGACATGCGCTGGCGCGTCGGACGCAGGCCCACTTCGCGGAGCATCGACTTGACGTCGTGCCACGGGCAGCCGGTCAGATCGGCCTTGCGCGGGGCCGGCGCCGGGACCGGCGCGTGGGGCTCCAGCGGTGTCGAAAATACGATTGTGCGCGGCGGGTTCATGGATTCACTCGTCTCAGCCCGGCTTCCCGAGATTGTTTCACTTGAAATTATTAGCGGGATTGTGCGGCATTTGCAACTCTTTCGCAACAAGCTCCTGCCGGCGGAAGGGCAAAATCACCGGCTTTGCCCTCGGAAATGCGTGTGTTAGGACGGTCCGGCCTGACAGGCAGAATACAAGGGACGCTATGCAAAATCGCCGCCATCAATTCGGATTCGAGGAACTTCTGGCCTGCGGCCGCGGCGAATTGTTTGGCGATGGCAATCCTCAGCTGCCGCTCCCCCCGATGCTGATGTTCGACCGCATTTCGGAAATCGCCGAGGACGGCGGGGAGCATGGCAAGGGACTGGTGCGCGCCGAACTCGATGTGAAGCCCGACCTCTGGTTTTTTCCCTGCCATTTCAAGGGTGACCCGGTGATGCCGGGCTGTCTTGGCCTGGATGCGCTGTGGCAATTGCTGGGCTTCTTCCTCGGCTGGCTGGGTGCGCCCGGCAAGGGGCGCGCGCTCGGGCTTGGAGAGTTGAAGTTTTCCGGCCAGGTCCTGCCGACCATGCGCAAGGTGGTTTACGGGCTCGAAATCAAGCGCGTCATGCGCTCGAAGCTCGTCCTCGGCATCGCCGACGGGTGGCTGTCCGCCGATGGCAACGTCATCTATCGGGCGAGCGATCTGAAGGTCGGCCTGTTCAAGCAGGAAGCGGCATTGGAGCCGACGGCAGCATAGGTCTGCGGCCGGTTTCAGGGATTGCGGACCCGGACGTGGCCGCTTGCGGGATTGCGCTCGTGCGGCCAAATGTGTCCCAATCCGCCGCCGGCGAACGCGGTCAGGGCGGGAAGATTCACTGCAGCGAGGCTGAGATGAGACGTGTCGTCGTGACCGGGATGGGGATCGTCTCCTCGATCGGAAACAACTCGCAGGAAGTACTCGCCAGTCTGCGCGAAGCCAGATCGGGCATCACCCGCTGCCAGCAATTTGCCGAGCATGGCTTCAAATGCCAGGTCGCAGGCGAGCCGACGCTCGATCCAGCAGGTTCGGTCGATCGCCGCGCGATGCGGTTCCTCGGCCAGGGCGCGGCGTGGAATCACGTCGCAATGGAGCAGGCGATCCGCGACAGCGGGGTCGAGGACAAGGATATTTCCAATCCGCGGACCGGCATCATCATGGGCTCGGGCGGCCCTTCGACCCGCGTGATCGTCGAAGCCGCCGATATCACCCGAAAGAACAACTCGCCGAAGCGCATCGGCCCGTTTGCCGTGCCGAAGGCGATGTCGTCGACAGCATCCGCGACGCTTGCGACCTGGTTCAAGATCAAGGGCGTAAACTATTCGATCTCGTCCGCATGCGCGACGTCGAACCACTGTATCGGCAATGCCGCCGAGATGATCCAGTGGGGCAAGCAGGACATGGTTTTCGCCGGGGGCTGCGAGGAGCTCGACTGGACGCTGTCCAATCTCTTCGATGCGATGGGTGCGATGTCCACGAAATACAACGACACGCCCGAGACGGCTTCGCGTGCCTACGATGTCTCCCGCGACGGCTTCGTGATCGCGGGCGGCGCAGGCGTTCTGGTGCTGGAGGAGCTCGAGCACGCGAAGGCGCGGGGTGCGAAAATCTACGCCGAGGTCGCCGGTTATGGGGCGACGTCCGACGGTCACGACATGGTCGCCCCGTCGGGCGAGGGCGCGATGCGCTGCATGAGGATGGCGATCGAGACAGCGAAAGTGCCGGTCGACTACATCAACCCGCACGCGACGGCGACGCCTGTCGGCGACGCCAAGGAGATCGAGGCCATTCGCGAGGTCTTCGGCGACAAATGCCCGCCGATTTCCGCGACCAAGTCGCTGACCGGGCATTCGCTCGGCGCCGCCGGCGTTCAGGAGGCGATCTACACGCTGCTGATGATGAAGAACGGCTTCATCTGCGAGAGCGCGAACATCAAGGAACTCGATCCGGAATTCGCCGACATGCCGATCGTGCGCGAGCGCAAGGATAACGTCGAAATCGCCTGCGCGCTGTCGAATTCGTTCGGCTTTGGCGGCACGAATGCATCGATCGTGTTCAAGCATGTCGATGCGTGACATTCGGGTATTTCTATTGTCTTCGGCGGGCTTGACCCGGCAATCCATAGCTGGGTGCAACGCTCCGCTTGATGGATGCGCGAATCAAGCCCGCGCATGACGTTGCAGGGGGAAAGTGTGAGCGCGTTGATGCACGGCAAGCGCGGGCTCATCATGGGCGTCGCGAACGATCATTCGATTGCGTGGGGGATCGCAAGGACGCTCGCTGCGCACGGCGCCGAACTCGCTTTCACCTACCAGGGCGAGGCGCTGCTCAAGCGCGTCAAGCCATTGGCGGAAGAGGTGAAATCGTCCTACCTAATGCCGTGCGACGTGGAGGACATCGCCTCCGTCGATGCGGTCTTTGCCGACATCAGGGACGAATGGGGATCGCTCGACTTTCTCGTTCACGCCATCGGGTTCTCCGACAAGAGCCAGCTCAAGGGTCCTTATGCCGACACGACGCGGGAGAATTTCGTGCGTTCGATGGTGATCTCCTGCTTTTCGTTCACAGAGGCTGCGAAGCGCGCCGCGGCCCTGATGCCGGACGGCGGATCGATGCTGACGCTGACCTATAACGGCGGCGATCGCGCCATGCCGAACTACAACGTGATGGGGCTGGCCAAGGCTGCGCTCGAGTCCTCTGTGCGCTATCTCGCTGTCGATTTCGGGCACAGGAAGATCCGCGTTAATGCGATCTCGGCCGGTCCGATCCGCACGCTTGCAGGGGCCGGCATTCACGACGCACGCTACATGTTTGCCTTCCAGCAGAAATACTCTCCGCTGGGGCGCGGGGTGACGCTGGAGGAACTGGGGGGTGCCGGCCTGTATCTGCTCTCCGACCTGTCCGGCGGCGTCACCGGCGAAATCCACTTCGTCGATTGCGGCTACAACATCATCGCGATGCCGCAGCCCGATGCGCTGAGGGCCGACAGCGGCAAATCGCCGGATCAGGCGTGAACGGACGCCTGCCTGCCGTCCGTTCCGTGGATGCCGCTTCCCCATGCCCGAAGCCTTCTTCACCGAGCCGACCACCGGCTACTGGCAGGACATCACCGCTGAGATTCCATCGCGCTTCTCCGACGAACCGCCCTACCGCTATGGCTATCCGGTGCGGATGCCGGACGGGCGCGTCCTGGTGCTTCCGCTCCGTCAATTGCCATCCGGCGACCGCGCGGTCGCCTCGCTGATTGCCAACCAGGCCGCTCACGACGTGATTGCCGTCCTCGCCGATGCCATGACCCAGCAGGCGCGCGTCTTCGACGCCGGCATCGTTGTCGGCCTGCCGACGCTCGGTCTTGCCTTCGCAAGTCTTGTGGCGGAGCGCCTGGGCCATCCGCGCTTCGTGCCGCTCGGCTATTCGCGCAAATTCTGGTACGACGACGCGCTCTCGGAAGCTGTCCGCTCGATCACCAGCCCCGACGTTGGCAAGCGGCTGCGGCTCGATCCCAACATGCTGCCGCTGCTCGAGCGCCGCCGTGTTGTGCTGGTGGATGACGCGATCTCGAGCGGCGCGACGGCCGTCGCTGCCATAAGCCTGCTGCAGCGGATCGGCGCACAGGTCGCGGGCATCGTCGTGGCGATGAAGCAGACCAATCGTTGGGAGGCGGAAATCGCGAAATTGTCGGCACCGCCGATGGTGCGGGCCGTGTATGGCTGCCCGCTTTTCCGGCGCGGCGATGACGGCTGGTGGCCGCTCGCGGAGACGCAGCCAGGAATCCCCTGACGGCACGCGCGCGGGGCCGGCAACGGTTGCAGCCGGCGGACAAAGGAAAAGGGCGGCCTTTCGGCCGCCCTTGGCTTTATCGCAACGAGGCTCGCGTTTACGCCGCTTCGCGCAGGTCGTCCTTGCCGAGGTCGAAGCGGTCGGCGTTCATCACCTTTGTCCACGCCTTGACGAAGTCCTTCACGAACTTCTCCTGCGAATCCGCGCAGGCATACACTTCCGCGAAGGCGCGAAGCTGCGAGTGCGAACCGAAGATCAGGTCGACCGCGGTCGCAGTCCACTTCGGCGCCTTGGTCTTGCGGTCGATGCCCTGGTAGATGCCGTCCGCATCCGGCGCCTGCCACACGGTATCCATGGTGAGCAGATTGACGAAGAAGTCGTTCGTCAGCTTGCCGGGCTGCTTGGTGAAGACGCCGTGCTTGGAACCGCCGGTATTCGCGCCGAGCACGCGCAGGCCGCCGAGGAGCACCGTCATCTCCGGCCCTGTCAGGGTCAGAAGCTGCGCCCGGTCAACCAGCGCCTCGACTGGCGTCATGAACTGTACTTTCTTCTCGTTGATGTAGTTGCGGAAGCCGTCCTGGCGCGGCTCCAGCGGAGCGAAGGACTGGATGTCGGTCTGCTCCTGCGACGCGTCCATGCGGCCCGGCATGAACGGAACCTTGACGTCGACGCCGGCATCCTTTGCGGCCTTCTCGATCGCCGCGTTGCCGGCGAGCACGATCAGGTCGGCGAGCGAGACCTTCTTGCCGAAGCCCTTCTGGATTTCCTCAAGCTTTGCAAGCACCGTCTTGAGCTGCGCCGGCTCGTTGACCTCCCAGTCCTTCTGCGGGCTCAGCCGGATACGCGCGCCGTTGGCGCCGCCGCGCTTGTCCGAGCGTCGATAAGTGGAGGCTGAAGCCCACGCCGTCGAAACGAGCTGTGCAACGGTGAGGCCGGAGGCGAGAATCTTCGCCTTCAGCGCATCCGCGTCCTCGGCATCGATCAGCGGGTGATCCACTGCCGGGATCGGATCCTGCCAGATCAGCTCCTCCTTCGGCACAAGCGGGCCGAGATAGCGCACGCGCGGCCCCATGTCGCGATGCGTGAGCTTGAACCAGGCTCGCGCGAATGCGTCCGCGAACTGGTCCGGATTCTCGTAGAAGCGCCGCGAGATTTTCTCGTAGATCGGATCGAAGCGCAGCGAGAGGTCCGTGGTCAGCATGGTGGGGCGATGCTTTTTCGACGGATCGAAGGCGTCGGGCACGTCCGCGGGCGCGGCTTTCGCCCCCCATTGTTTGGCGCCGGCCGGGCTCGTCGTCAGCTCCCATTCGTTCTCGAACAGGTTCTTGAAGAAGAGGTTGCTCCACCTGGTCGGCGTCTGCGTCCAGGTGACTTCCGGGCCGCCGGTGATGGCATGGGCGCCGACGCCGGTTTCGTACTTGCTCTTCCAGCCGAGGCCCTGATCCTCGATCGCGCCGCTTTCGGGCTCAGGTCCGACCAGCGACGGATCGCCGGCGCCGTGGGTCTTGCCAAAGGTATGGCCGCCGGCGATCAGCGCGACGGTTTCCTCGTCGTTCATCGCCATGCGGAAGAAGGTCTCGCGGATGTCCTTGGCCGCCGCGACCGGGTCGGGATTGCCGTTCGGACCTTCCGGATTGACGTAGATCAGGCCCATCTGCACCGCGCCGAGCGGATCGGCAAGCTGGCGCTCGCCGCTATAGCGCTCGTCGCCAAGCCACGTGCCCTCGGGACCCCAATAGAGCTCTTCCGGCTCCCATACGTCGACGCGGCCGCCGGCGAAACCGAAGGTCTTGAAGCCCATCGACTCGAGCGCCACGTTGCCGGCCAGAATCATCAGATCGGCCCAGGAGATCTTGCGGCCGTATTTCTGCTTGATCGGCCAAAGGAGCCGGCGCGCCTTGTCGAGGTTGGCGTTGTCCGGCCAGGAATTGAGCGGTGCGAAGCGCTGCTGTCCGGCGCCTGCGCCGCCGCGGCCGTCGGTGATGCGGTAGGTGCCTGCGGAGTGCCAGGCCATGCGGATCATCAGCCCGCCGTAGTGACCGAAGTCAGCCGGCCACCACTCCTGCGAGTCCGTCATGAGCGCGGTGAGGTCCTTGATCACGGCGTCCAGGTCGAGACTCTGGAATTCCTTCGCATAGTCGAAATCCTTGCCCATCGGGTCGGACAATTCTGAGTTGCGATGGAGCATCTCGATGTCGAGTGCGTCCGGCCACCATTCGCGATTCCTGCGTCCGCGGGCGCCGCCCGTGAACGGGCATTTGCCTGGGCCCTTGTCGTCAGTTCTTGCGTCCATGTTTCTCTCCGATCTGCCTTGCAGTGTTCTTCGTGCGGCACCGTATGGCGCCAATATGCGGTCGGGATGACCGTGCGGAATGTCCGGTCAGCCGCGGGTCCTGCAGCGGTTCAAGGTCGCGCGGACGGACAGCTCAACGGTTGCGACGGGAACCTACTCCGGAGGCTGGATAAGGTCTAATCGGATTGCATAGCACAGGCGATAAGATTATCTTATGACGGTGCTGACACTCCGGAAGCTCCGCTACCTCTCCGCTCTCGCCCAGCACCGGCATTTCAGTCGGGCCGCGGAAGCCTGCGCCGTGAGCCAGCCTGCCCTGTCCATGCAGATCAAGGAGCTCGAGGAATTCCTCGGCGTCGAGCTGGTCGAGCGGCGCAGCGGCGAGGCAGTCCTGACCGAAATCGGGGCCGCGGTGGCGCAGCGCGCCGAGCATGTGCTGGGGGCTGCCCGGGACCTAGAGGATTTCGCCCGGCATCACTCCAGGCCCCTGACCGGCCGGCTGCGGCTGGGCGTCATCCCGACGGTTGCGCCTTATCTTCTGCCGCGCCTGCTCCCGGCGCTGCAGGCAAAACATCCGGGCTTGCGGATCGACCTGCGCGAAACCCAGACGCGGCAGCTCGTCGCCGAACTCTCGAGCGGTTCGCTCGACGCGATCATGCTGGCGATGCCGGTACCCGATCCGGAGATCGAAAGCGTGGCGCTGTTCGAGGACGCCTTCCTGCTCGCCGTTCCCGCGAGCGATCCGCCGTTGCGGCACGCGCCGGCGACACCCGACGACATCGACCAGCAGCGGCTCATCCTGCTCGAGGAAGGCCATTGCCTGCGCGATCAGGCGCTCGCCTTCTGCGGCCATGCCCGGCCCGACGCCGCGCTCAGCTTCGGTGCGACGAGCCTCGCCACGGTGCTGCAGATGGTGTCGAACGGTTACGGCATCACGCTGGTGCCCAATATCGCGGTCGATGTGGAGGCGCGCGACGAGCGCGTGCGCCTCGTGCGCTTTGCCGATCCGGAGCCCGGCCGCACCATCGGGCTGGCATGGCGGCGCACCTCGGCGCGCAAGGCGGATTTCCTGGCACTGGCCGAAATCGTCAGGAGCGTTCCCGGCGGCCGGAGCGCGCGGCCGGCAACGCTCGCCGGCGCGCGCCGCTGGACATAGCCTCGCGCCTCCACCTGACAAAAAAGGCGGCCTTGCGGCCGCCTTTTCGTGTTCGCATCGGCGCGCGTTACTCGCCCGCCGCGATATCGCGCGGCTGGTCCTCGCGCTCGGCCTTCTGCTTGGCCTCGAGGTCCTCCCCGGTCTCCTGATCGACCGCCTTCATCGACAGCCGCACCTTGCCGCGATCGTCGAAGCCGAGCAGCTTGACCTTCACCTTGTCGCCTTCCTTGACGACGTCGGAGGTCTTCTGCACGCGGTTCGGCGCCAGCTGGCTGATGTGGACGAGCCCGTCCTTGGAGCCGAAGAAGTTCACGAAGGCACCGAAGTCCATCACCTTCACAACGGTGCCTTCGTAGATCTGGCCGACTTCCGGATCGGAGGCGATCGACTTGATCCACTTGATCGCGGCGCGGATCGCTTCGCCATTGGCGGAGGCGACCTTTACCGTGCCGTCGTCCTCGATGTTGATCTTGGCGCCGGTCTTTTCGACGATCTCGCGTATCACCTTGCCGCCGTTACCGATCACTTCGCGTATGTTGTCGGGCGGGATGTTGAACATCTCGATGCGCGGGGCGTTTTCGCCGAGCTCCGCGCGCGCCGTATTCAGCGCCTTGGAC
>JACAEG010000194.1 GCA_013388965.1 Pseudorhodoplanes sp.
CGTGCCGCAGAGCGGCCTGCAGGCCGACCTCCTGATCGGCGCCGGCCTGGTGGACGAGGTCGAGGCCGCCGCCATCACGCTGAACGAGCACGGCGCCGCGCCCTGCTTCACCCGCGCCGTGCGCGAGGGGGCCTTTCGCCTGAAGGACGCCACCTGCCCAGCCCTGCACGCGGCGTTTCAGGCGGCCGAGAAGGGCATCCCCTTCATGCCGCTGCGCGGGCTGATCGGCTCCGACCTCGTCGCGCACCGGCCGGACTGGAGGATCGTCGACAATCCGTTCGGCGACAACGATCCGATCGTGCTCCTGCCCGCGATCAGGCCGGACGTCGCGCTGTTTCACGCGCCGATGGCCGACGCAGCCGGCAATGTCTGGATCGGCCGCCAGCGCGAACTCGCAACGCTCGCGCATGCGTCGGCAAAGACCGTCGTGACCGTGGAAAGAATTTCGGACGGCGACCTGCTCGCCGATCCCGTGCTCGCCGCCGGCACGCTGCCGGGCTTCTATGTCGATGCGATTGCGGTGGCCGAGCGCGGCGCATGGCCGCTGCTGCTGCCCGATCATTACGGCGTCGATGCGGAGCATCTTGCCGACTATGCGCGGCTCGCCGCGACGGCGGAGGGCTTTGCGCGCTATCTCGATGAGCATGTGTATGGGAAGAAGGCGGCGTGATGGACTGGGCAGGCACCTCCCCCTGAAAGGGGGGAGGGAGCACGCCGGCGAGCGCATATGACATCGGTCCGCCCTGAAGAACTGCTCGCCAGCGTCGTCGCCGACCTGATCGGCGACGCGCGGCACGTCGCGGTCGGCAATGCCTCGCCGATCCCGGCGACGGCGGCCCTGCTCGCGCGCGCGCGCGGCAACGGGCGGCCCTATGTCTCGCTGCTGCAGAGCCGCAAGCACAATTTCTTCACATCGGGCGGCGTCGAATTGTTCGACTGCGCGGGCCAGGGCCGCATCGACGTGTTCTTTCTCTCCGGCGGCGAGATCGACGGTGCAGGCAACATCAATCTGGTCGGCATCGGCGAGCACGATCGTCCGAAGGTGCGGTTTCCCGGCTCGTTCGGCTCCGGCTATCTCTATTACGTCGTGCCGAAGGTGATCCTGTTCCGCACCGAGCATTCGCGCCGCACGCTGGTGCCGAAGGTGAGCTTCGTCAGCGCCACCGGAACGAGCCCCGACAATGTCTATCGCCACGGCGGCCCGACCGCGCTGATCACCAACCGCTGCCTGTTCGCATTCGACCGCGCGAAGAAGCGCTTCCGGCTGGCGAGCGTGCATCCTGGTCATTCGGTCGAGGAAGTCGTGGAGCATACCGGCTTCGATTTCGACACGCCGGAGCATGTGCCGGTGACGCCCGCGCCCAACGGGCAGACGCTGCGCCTGATGCGCGAGGTGGTGGCGCCGGAACTGGCGGAGGTCTATCCGCAATTCGCGCAGAAGGTGTTCGGCGTTCCGTCATCCTGAGGCGGCCGCACAGCGGCCCTCGCAGGATGACGGGCCGTCGCCCTTCGAGGCCCGCGGCTGCGCCGCTCGCACCTCAGGGTGACGGATCAATACATCCCGCGTTGCGATTCGCCCGACGGCATGATTTCCTCGCGCGGTCGTCATTCGGGATATCCCATGCCCTTCGCGCCGCTCGAGGTTTCCGTCATCGGCACCGGCTGGTGCGGCGGCATTCGCGCCGAGACGCTGTCGCGCTCCGCACTCGTGAAGAAGCTGCATGTCTGCGAGATCAGGCCGGACCGGCTCGCGGAGATCGCGGCGCTGACCCATGCCGCAACCGCGACGCCCGACTACCAGGACATCGTGAGGAATCCCGACATCCGCGTGGTCTATATCTCGACCACCCCGGAGCAGACGCATTTTCCGATCGCGCGCGACTGCCTCAAGGCCGGCAAGCATGTGCTCCTGGAGAAGCCGATCGCGATGGAGCTGTACGAGGCGGACGAACTGATCGCGATCGCGAAACGCAACAACCTGAAATTCACCATCGGCTATTCGCAGCGCTTCAACACCAAGTTCGCCTATGCCAAGAAGAAGCTTAACGACGGGACGCTGGGCAACGCGGTCAGCGTCATGGTCAGCCGGCACCTGTCGCGCAGCCTCGGCAAGAAGATCGCGAGCCGCGTGCGGCTCTCGCCCGCCGCGATGGAATCGACCCACGATCTCGACATCGTGTTCTGGCTGCTGGAGCCGGCCAAGCCCGTGCGCGTCTATTCCCAGGGCGCCTATGGCTACATGAAGGGGATCAACGGCTCCTACGACATCATGTGGACGACGGTGACGATGGACAACGGCGTGCTGGTCGCCATCGGCGGCGGCTGGAACCTGCCGCCGAGCTATCCGAATTACTGCGCGACGACGGTCGAGATCACCGGCACCGAGGGCTCGCTGTTCCTCGACGACACCTCGCGCGACAACTGGCTGAACACGGTCAGGGACGGCACGCAGTATCCGATGTCGACCATGCCGGGCGAGCAGGTGGATCATGTCTTTGCTGGCCAGATGGGACCGGAGACGATCCACTTCCTCGAATCCTGCATTCTCGACCGGCCGGTGATGGTGACGCCGGAAAGCGCGCGCATGGTGATGCAATGCTATCTCGCCGCCGACCTGTCGGCGGAGCGCGGCGAGCCCGTCGACATCCCGCTCACCAACGAGACGCTGTCGGCGATCGCCGATCTGACGGCGCGGAACAGGGTGCCGATGGCCGCGCCTTGATTTTTTCGTCATGCCCGGCCTTGTGCCGGGCATCCTCGTCGTTTTGTGTGTAAGACGTCGAGGGCCGGGACAAAGGGCGTTTGCGCCCGTCTTCAACGGGCCAGGTCCGGCCATGACGAGAAAACTCCCAATCGCGAAATCAGCATGAACCATTTCGAGAAAGTCCACCCCTTCCACGGCCGCGTCGAGGACGAGGCCTTCATTACCGGCCGGGGCCGCTACGCCGACGATGTCGCGCGCGAGGGCCTTGCCCATGCCGCCTTCGTGCGCTCGCCGCACGCGCATGCGCGCATCGTGTCGATCGACATTGCGGCGGCGAAGCGGGCGAAAGGCGTGGTCGCGGTGCTCACCGCAAGCGACATGGCAGGGCTCGGCAGCACCACGCGCGGGGCGCCCTTGCAGGGCCGCGGCGGCAAGCCGGCCGCCATGCCGAACCGCCCCGCGCTGGCGGGCGAGCGCGTCATGCATGTCGGAGAGGCGGTCGCGATGGTGATCGCGGACAGCCCGCTTGCCGCACTGGATGCCGCCGAACGGGTCGCCGTCGAATACGAGGAATTGCCGGCGGTGACGGACGTGCGCGCGGCCGCCGCCCCCGGGGCGCCGCAGCTCTATCCCGA
>JACAEG010000242.1 GCA_013388965.1 Pseudorhodoplanes sp.
GGTGAAAGTGGGCATCCTCTCGGAGGACAAGGCCGAGATTCGCGAGGGCGTCGGCGACGGCGAGCTCGTGGTCGCCCATGCCGGCAATTCCTTGCGCGACGGCGACAAGGTGAACCCGATCCTCTCATCCGGATCGACAGCGGTCGGAGCACGCTGATGGCGCTCAACATCTCCGCCTGGTCGATCCGCAATCCGCTGCCCTCGATCGTGATGTCGATCGTGCTTCTGGGCCTCGGCATTGTGAGCTTCATGAAGCTGCCGATCACCCGGCTGCCGAATGTGGAATTGCCGATCATCTCGATCGTGGTGACGCAATTCGGCGCCGCGCCGACCGAACTCGAAACCCAGGTGACCAAGCCGATCGAGGACGCCGTGTCGGGCGTCGAGGGCGTCCGCCACGTCGCCTCCCAGATCAGCGACGGCGTCTCGATCACCACCGTCATTTTCCGGCTGGACATCGATTCCGATCGCGCGCTCAACGACATCAAGGACGCGGTGACGCGGGCGCAGGCCGCCTTGCCGCGCGGCATCGACCCGCCCCTCGTCCAGCGCATCGACGTCGTGGGCCTTGCCATCGTCACCTATGCCGCGATCGCCCCCGGCAAGACGCCGGAGCAGCTCTCGTGGTTCGTGGACGACGTGGTCACGCGCCAGCTGCAGGGCGTGCGCGGCGTCGGCCGCGTGGAGCGCATCGGCGGCGCCGAGCGGGAAATCGTCGTCTCGCTCGATCCCGACCGGCTGCAGGCGGTGGGCCTGACCGCCGCCGACGTCAGCCGCAGGTTGCGCGGCACCAATGTCGACCTCGCCGGGGGCCGCGCCGAAATCGGCGGGCGCGACCAGTCGATCCGCACGCTCGCGGGCGCCAAGACCCTGAATGCGCTCGCCAATACGATGATGACGCTGCCCTCCGGCGGCGAGGTGCGCCTCGAGGATCTCGGGCTCGTCACCGACACGGTCGCCGAGCCGCGCACCTTTGCGCGCCTCGACAACGATCCCGTCGTCGCCTTCAGCATTTTCCGCGCCAAGGGCGCAAGCGACGTGACGGTCGCGAAGCTGGTCGCGGAAAAGGTCGAGCAGCTGAAGAAGGAATATCCCGACGTCGAGCTGAAGCTGATCGACTCGTCGGTGACCTATACCTACGGCAACTACGAATCCGCGATCCAGACCCTGTTCGAGGGAGCGGCGCTCGCCGTCATCGTGGTGTTCATCTTACTGCGCGACTGGCGCGCGACCATAATCGCGGCGATCGCGCTGCCGCTCTCCATCCTGCCCGCCTTCTGGGCGATGGATGTCATGGGATTCTCGCTCAACCTCATCAGCCTGCTCGCGATCACGCTCTCGACCGGCATCCTTGTCGACGACGCCATCGTCGAGATCGAGAACATCGTGCGTCACATGCGGATGGGCAAGTCCGCCTATCAGGCGGCGATCGACGCGGCCGACGAGATCGGGCTTGCCGTCATCGCGATCACGCTCACCATCGTCGCGGTGTTCGCGCCGGTCAGCTTCATGGGCAGCGTCGCCGGCCAGTTCTTCAAGCAGTTCGGCCTGACGATTTTGGTGCAGGTGCTGTTCTCGCTGCTCGCCGCGCGCCTCGTCACGCCGATGCTGGCCGCCTACTTCCTCAAGAGCCATGCGCACCACGAGCCTCCTCCCGGCTTCATCCTGCGCAACTATGCGAAGCTCGTCGGCTGGTCGGTACGCCACTACATCGTCACGGTCGTCATCGGCCTGATCCTGTTCGCGGCGTCGATCGCCAGCACGCGCCTGCTGCCGTCGGGCTTCATCCCGGCCCAGGACACCGCGCGCTCGCTGCTCGCCATCGAATTGCCGGCGGGGTCGCAGCTCAACGACACCGCCAATGTCACCGAGGAGATTGTCAAGCGCCTGCGCGCAAGGCCCGAGGTCAAGAGCGTCATCGTCGAGGGCGGCCGCAGGGGCGGCGCGACGGCCGAGCCGCGCAAGGCCTCGCTCGTCATCAACTACACGCCCAAGAAGGAGCGCAAGATCGTCCAGCGCGATCTCGAGCAGCTCATCAGCGCCGACCTGCAATCCATTCCCGACATCCGCTTCTGGTTCCTGGACGAGAACGGCCAGCGCGCCGTCTCGCTGATCGTCACCGGCCAGGACAGCAACACGGTCGGCAACGTCGCGGCCGAACTCGCCAACCAGATGCGCCGCCTGCCCGAGGTCGCCAATGTCGTGTCGGGCGCCGCGCTCGACCGGCCGGAACTGCGCATCAGGCCGCGGCTCGACCTTGCCGCCAAGCTCGGCATCTCGACCGAAAGCCTGTCGGAGACGCTCCGCGTCGCCACCATCGGCGATGTCGGCCCCGCGCTCGCCAAGTTCGATGCCGGCGACCGGGTCGTGCCGATCCGCGTGCTGCTGGAGGACAGCGCCCGCGCCAACCGGCAGGTGCTGGAACAGCTGCGCGTGCCGACCGGCCGCGGCACCGGCGTGCCGCTTGCGGCCATCGCCGACATCACGCTCGACCAGGGTCCGATCATCATCAACCGCTACGATCGCGAGCGGCAGGCCACCGTCGAGGCCGACCTTGTCGGGAATATCGCGCTCGGCACCGCAATGGAGAAGATCAAGGCGCTGCCGATCATGAGCCGCCTGCCCCCAGGCGTGAAGGTGCAGGAAGCCGGCGACGCCGAGACGATGCAGGAATTGTTCGAAGGCTTCGCCGAAGCCATGCGCAACGGCCTCGTCATGGTCTATTCGGTGCTGGTCCTCCTGTTCGGCAGCTTCCTGCAGCCGATCACCATCCTGTTCTCGCTGCCGCTGTCGGTTGGCGGTGCGATCATCGCGCTTCTGATCACCAACAACTCGCTGAGCATGCCGGTCGTGATCGGCATGCTGATGCTGATGGGCATCGTGACCAAGAACGCGATCATGCTGGTCGATTTCACCATCGAGATGATGCGCGAGGGCATCGAGCGGTCCGAGGCTTTGGTCGAAGCCGGCATGAAGCGCGCGCGCCCGATCATCATGACCACGATCGCGATGGTCGCGGGCATGGTGCCGAGCGCGCTCGGGCTCGGCGCCGGCGGCGAGTTCCGCTCGCCGATGGCGATTGCGGTGATCGGCGGCCTGATCCTGTCGACCTTCCTGTCGCTGGTCTTTGTCCCGGCCTTCTTCGCGCTGATGGACGATGTCGGAAGGCTGATCTGGCGCATGAGCAAGGGCTTCATCGGCAAGGCCGACGAGGCCCCGCCGCCGCCCGGCGCCACGCCGACGGCGTCTGCGCACTAGACGACGCCGTCATGGCCGGGCTTGTCCCGGCCATCGACGTTTCGATCTCCATTCATCTGACGGAAATGACCGCGACCTGCGCGGGCCGCATCGCCGCTGAAGGAACGCACGCCTAGTTCTTCTTCGACTCCGCGGTCAGCTTGTCGAGCTTGAGGATGTCGATGCGGCTGCGGCCGAGTTCCAGAATTCCCTGCTTGCGCCATTCCTGCAACTGGCGATTCACGCTCTCGCGCGCCGCCCCGACATACTGGCCGAGCTGTTCCTGCGAAATGTGCACCTCCGAGCCGAAATCGGCGGCGAGCGATACCAGCCGCCTCGCGAGCCGCACATTGAGCGGCAGGAGCGAGGCTTCCTCCATGCGCTCGCTGGTCCAGCGGATGCGCTGGCACAAGAGCTCGATCAGCCGCAGCGAGACGCTCGGCTCGCGCTGCAGATAGGCGAGGAAGTCGTCGCGGCGCAGCACATAGAGTTCGCTCTTCTCGGTGGCGGTCGCATCCGCCGTGCGCGCCTGTCCGTCGAGCAGCGCGATCTCGCCGAACACGTCGCCCGGTCCCATGATGTTGAGCGTCAGCCGTCCGCCGCCGGCGGTGCCGGTCTCGATCCGGATCTGGCCGCGCCGGATGCCGTAGAGCGCGTCGCCCTTGTCGCCTTTCTGGAACAGCACCTCGTTGCCGTCGATCTGCCGGCGGCTGCACAGATTGGCGATATTGTTGAGCGCCTCGTCGCCCAGGCCGGCGAACAAGGCATTCATTTTCAGCAGGACCGCGAATTCGGATTGCTTGCTCATGGCAGGCCTCGCCCCCTATCTTCCGCATGTCCGGCCGCAGCCGGCCCGGAAATTGCGTCGCATGCCGAAGTTGGCGGATTTGAACAGGTGGCCGCCTGTCATCGACCGATGCCAAGTATAGCCGAATGACTGTGACCCTTGTCACATATCCGGCGGCCGGAACCGGCCATTGATGCACTGAATTCACGCGAGGGCGGAGCGGATGAGCAAAGGCAGGATCGCGGCGCTCGCGCTGGCGGCCGTCCTTCTGGGGGCGGGCGCGCTGGCCGTCGCCGGCATTCCGGCGGGCTTCCTGGTCGAGGCCTTCAAGGGCCGGATCGAAAGCGAGACCGGCTATCGCCTGCGGGTGTCCGGGGCGGCGCGCATCGGGCTTTGGCCGAACCCGGCTTTATCCCTCAGCGATATCGGCGTGCTCGATCCGAGGAGCGGCAGCCGCGAGGAATTGTTCGCCGCCCAGAGCGTCGAAGCCGGCATGGCGCTGGCGCCGCTGTTGCGCGGCCGCGTCGAGATCGCCGGCATCGCAATCAACAAGCCGATCGTGCGAATTGCGATGGCGCGCGAGCGCGCGCCGGCACCGGCTTCTCCGAGCCCTGCGGCTGCGGGCGGAAGCGGCGGCGCCGCAATCGATATCGGCCGCGTCACCGTGAAGGACGGAATGGTCATCCTGTCCGATCCGCGCCGCGGCACCGAGAGCCGCGTCGAGGACATCCAGCTCGATGCGCGATGGCCGGGAGCCGGCCGGCTGCTCGACGTCAAGGGAGAGGGCCGGATCGGCACGCAGCCTCTGCGCCTGCAGGTCCGCTCGACCGCGCCGAGCCGCGCGGGGATCGCGGTGCATCCGATCGACCTGCAATTCGAGGCGCCCGGCGTGCTGGAAGGCCCGCTCACCGCCACAACCAATGTCACGCTCGCCGACAAGGTTCTCAAAGCAGAAAACCTGAGCGGCAGGATCGGCACGCACGGATTCGCGGGCACGCTCGCGGCGGATTTCTCCGCGGCCCGGCCTTCGATCGAGGCCGCGTTCGGGTTCCAGCGGCTCGAGCTTTTTCCGCCCGTGCCCGGCGAAGCCCGCAGGAGCGAGCCTGCCGCAGGCGGAGAGGCGCAGCCCGCGTCCCCCGGGCCGTGGAGTGACAAGGCGTTCGATCTCGACGATCTCAATTTCTTCGATGCCGTCATCCGCCTCACCGCGACCGATCTGTCGATCGGCAAGCTGCGGCTCGCGCCGGTCTCGATCCAGGCCAATATCGCCAGCGGCGTGCTCGACATCGCGCTGAACAGGAGCGGCCTCTATGAGGGAGAAGTGCAGGGCCGCGTCATCGTCGATGCCTCGGGCCCGACCCTGACCCAGGCGATGCGTTTCGACATCGACGGCGTGCGCGCCTTCCCGCTCCTCTCGGACGCGGCCGGCTTCACGGCAATCGACGGGCGCATGCGTGCGAAGCTCGACCTTTCGGCGCGCGGCAACAGCCCGAAGGACATGGTCTCGACGCTCGGCGGCAATGCGGACGTCCTGTTCCAGGACGGCGAATTGCGCGGCATCAATATTGCGCGGATGGTCCGCACCCTGATGGCGCAAATCCTCTCCGGCTGGCAGGAGAACGGCACGCAGAAAACCGATTTCAGCCAGCTCTCCGCAACCTTCAGGCTCGCCGACGGTCAGGCGACTACCACCGATCTGACCTTGACCGGCCCGCTCGTGCGCGTGCGCGGCGCCGGCACCGCCGATCTCCTGACGCGGGAATTGTCCTTCCGCATCGACCCGCGCGTGGTGGCCTCGCTCGAGGGACAGGGCGCGCAGCAGACTGATCCGCTCGGGCTCGGGGTGCCGGTGATCGTGCAGGGGTCCTGGGACGCCCCGCAGATTTATCCCGATATTGCTGACATCCAGAACAACCCGCAGGCTGCCTTTGAAAAACTGCGCCAGCTCGGCGCCGGCCTGTTCTCGCTGTTCGGCAGCGGCGACAGCCGGAAGGGCTCCGGCCAGAGCGGCGGAACCGATATCGGCAAGTCGATCTCCGACCTGTTCGGCAGCAAGGACACGGGCAATAGCGGGCAGAGCAGAGGTTCGGCCGAGCAGCCGCCGGCCGACGGCAAGAACAATGACCTGCCGGGCGCCGCGCTCGACCTGCTGCGGGGGCTGCTCGGCAAATAGTCCGGGCGGCGCGGCCCCCCGGCACCCGATGCAAACCCTTTAACCAGATGCGCTTTCCGAGCCCCATCGCGCTTGCGGCCCGCCCGCCTTGCCTGCACATTCGCGCGGCAGGAGGATTCTCATGACGGATGTGGCCGGCAAGAGCCAGATTCGTCGGTCGGGCGTATTTCGCAAATACGTCGGCTATTTCATCGGCCTTGTCGTGTTCGTGCTGGCGATCAACGGCGGGCTCGAAATCTGGTTCGTCTATCGCGACACGATCCGCGCCTCGGTGCAGTCGCAGGGCGAGAAGGCCGACGCCATCGGCCGTCGCATCACCGAATCCATCCAGGACACGATGCGGCAGATCAGCTGGGCGACCCGCGCCAGCGCCTCGACCGTCGAGCATCACCGCGCGGACTATCTCACCCTGCTGCAGCAGGTTCCCGCGATCGAGGAATTGTTCAAGCTCGACAGCCGCGGCCGCGAGCAGATCCGCGTCTCGCGCGCCGGTATCACCACCGGCCGGGGCACGGATTTCTCGCGCGAGCCGGTCTTCATCGAGGGGATGCGCGAGCAGACCTGGTTCGGTCCGGTCGAGTTCTTCGGCAACGAGCCCTATATGTCGATTGCAGTCACGCATTCCGGTCCCAATGCCGGCGTCACGGTGGCGGAGATCAATCTCAAGGCGCTGAGCGACATCCTGCGCTCGGTGCAGGACGCCAAGGGCACCTTCGCCTATGTCGTGGGGCCCGACGGCCGCCTGATCCTGGAATCGCCGAACGTGCATTGGCCGCTCGGCTCCGACCTGTCGCAGCTTCCGCAGGTGGCGGCGGCGCGCACGCCCGGCGCCGCTCCCGTCACCACCGGCAAGGACCTCGACGGCCGCTCCGTGGTCACGACCTTTGCCAGAGGACCGAAGACCGACTGGTTCATCTTCGTCGACCAGCCGATGAGCCAGGCGCTCGAGCCGGTCTATGCCCTGCTCGCGCGCATCGCCTCGCTGCTCGGCCTCGGCCTCCTGATCGCGGTGCTGACCGGCATGCTGCTGGCGCGCCAGATGGTGGTGCCGATCCGAGCCCTGCAGGCCGGCGCGAGCCGGCTCGGCGCCGGCGATTTCGACGCGCGCATCGAGGTCAAGACCGGCGACGAGATCGAGGACCTGGCCGACCAGTTCAACCGCATGGCGGTCGAGCTGGAGCAGTCCTATTCGCACCTCGAACAGAAGGTCGAGGAACGCACGCACGAACTGGCCATCGCCAGCGCCCACAAGGACCAGTTCTTCGCCAACATGAGCCACGAACTGCGCACGCCGCTCAACGCCGTGCTCGGCTATACCGAGCTTCTGGTCGATGGCGTCTACGGAGAGATGCCGGAGAAAGCGGTGGACGTGCTCAACCGCATCCAGACCAACGGCAAGCATCTGCTCGGGCTGATCAACGACGTGCTCGATATCTCGAAGATCGAGGCCGGCCAGCTCAATCTCGCGCTCGACGGCTATTCCATGAAGACGCTGATCCAGTCGGTCATCGCCTCCACCGGATCGCTCGCGCAGAACAAGGGCCTTGCGGTGACGAGCGAGGTTCCGGACGACCTTCCGCCCGCGCATGGCGACGAACGGCGGCTGACACAGGTGCTGCTCAACATCGTGGGAAACGCCATCAAGTTTACCGACAAGGGCTCGATCGACATCCGCGTCGCCGAAAAGGACGGCATGTTCGACATAGCGATCCGGGATACCGGCCCCGGCATCGCGCCGGAGGATCAGGCCCGCATCTTCGAGGAGTTCCAGCAGGTCGACAATTCCAGCACGCGGCAGAAGGGCGGAACGGGGCTCGGCCTTGCCATCGCGCGCCGTCTTGTGCGCATGCATGGCGGCGACATCACGCTTGATTCCGCGGTCGGCAAGGGCTCCACCTTCCACGTGAGCCTTCCCGTCCGCGCCGAACCGCCGGTGCAGCAGCCATGACCAAACGGATACTCGTGATCGAGGACACCGAGGACAATCGCAAAATCCTCCGCGACCTCCTGACCAATGCCGGCTTCGAGCTGATCGAGGCGACGGACGGCGAGAGCGGGATCCGGATGGCGGCGCAGGAGCGTCCCGACCTGATCCTGATGGACATCCAGCTTCCGATCGTGAATGGCTACGAAGCCACTCGCCGCATCAAGGCCAATCCGGAGACCAGGCATATTCCGATCGTGGCGGTGACTTCGTATGCTCTGTCGGGCGACGAGGCCAAGGCGCGCGAGGCCGGCTGCGACGGCTACATCGCCAAGCCCTTCTCGCCCCGAAACCTGCTCGCCAAGGTGCGCGAGTTCCTGTCGTAGAAAACCGGTAGCTCATGGCGGCAATGCGGGCTCAATTCATCTCCGTCACCCCGAGGGGCGAGGCGCACCGATCCCGGGCTTGCCCGAGATCGGCAGCAATCGACGCGCAACTACGCCAAA
>JACAEG010000243.1 GCA_013388965.1 Pseudorhodoplanes sp.
GATCGTCGGACGCCACCTGCGACCAGAATTCCGGCACCTCGTCATTGTAGAGCCGGAAGACCACCGAGCCGTCGGGATTCCTGATCTCGCTCGTGGTCTGCCGGAATTCGATCTCCGCGTAGGTAGACTGGCCGTCCTTGGTGTAGCGCCGCTCAATCCGCATTGTTCTTTGCCCCGTTCTTGGGCCGGAGGCGCACCCCCGGCTATTATGCTCCAACGCAGGCCTTGTCCCCAGCCCCGCGTCTTCGACTCGTTTCTCGTTCGACGTCCCACGCACGCTCGTTTCAAAGCGGGCGCGCTCATCCGGCACCCTTGGAACCGGCAGGCACAGCCGCACTCATTCCGGCCCAAGGTCTTCGGGCGGGGTGAGAACACGCAAATCCTGTCGGAAAAGCCGTGGCGGTACTGGCACTCACCCGCGCCGGGCCGGATACAAAACCTAGTCAGTCCCTCCGCTCGCGTCAACAAGCTGTAGCGGTAAAGTCTGAATCAAACCCTAAATCTTGTGTCCCCTCTGTGAACTTCGGGGAAGGTCTAGCGTCTGACGGCGGCAGTATCTGTCCGGCCTTTCGGATTCGCCAAGCCTCTTGTCACCCCGTTGTCACAGCCGAGGGCGCGTCCCGCGGAAAGCCGCAAAACGGGGCTTTCTGGCTCGCCCCTTGACAGGGCCGCTTCGGACGTCAGCCCAAAAGGAGGTCTCCGACGGACCGATTCCGACCCCGGTAGCGCACCGATTCTCCTCGTCCGATCAATGCGATAAGCTGCCATCTGCGGGCTGCCGGGCAAAACCGGTCGCGACTCCCGCCGCCGGCGCCAAAACCGCCTCCCGGGCGCGTGGCAAGACCGCTTCTTTCCCGCTATCCCCGCTATCCAGCCGGGCGCCGCCGAACACAGCGGATTGCGCGGGACGCGGCCGCGCGCCGCGCAGAGGGCGTGTCCGATCTCCGGGGGCGCGGTGGACTTCGCGGGGTGGCGATGGCATGAAGCCGGGAATCCGGGATCGACGCGGCAGGCGATGAAACAGTTCTTCCTGATGCTGTTCACGTGGTGGAACAGCGAAACCTTCGGAACCCGTGTCTGGACGTGGCTCTATGGCGAGTTCGTCGGCACCGACGAGTTCGGCAACCGCTATTATCGCACCAGGGGCGGCAAGATCGATCCGACGCTCGGCTTCGAGCGCCGCTGGGTGATCTATAACGGCTACGCCGAAGCCTCGACGATCGGACCCGCCTGGCATGGCTGGATGCATCACATCGTCGACGTCCCGCCGACGCAGCAGGACTACAAGCCGCGGCCCTGGCAGAAGCCGCACCGGCCCAACATGACCGGCACGCCCGGCGCCTACCGTCCGCCCGGCTCGACGCTGGCGCAGGGGCGTCGCCCGAAGGCCACCGGCGATTACAAGGCCTGGACGCCGGGGCGGTGACGGCTCCGGCCGATCGCCCGCAACGATCGCGCCTCCAGGATATCCCGCGCGGCGTCTGGGCGCTCGGCTTCGTCAGCATGTTCATGGACATCTCCTCGGAGATGATCCACGCGCTGTTGCCGCTCTATCTCGTGACCGTTCTCGGCGCCTCCATGGTGGCGGTCGGTTTCATCGAGGGCGTTGCGGAAGCGACGGCGATGATCGTCAGGGTCTTCTCCGGCACTCTCAGCGACTGGCTCGGCCGGCGAAAGATTCTCGCCGCGATCGGATACGGGCTCGCGGCCTTCACCAAGCCGATCTTCCCGCTTGCGACGAGTCTCGACTGGATCGTGGCGGCCTGCTTCATCGATCGTGTCGGCAAGGGCATCCGCGGAGCGCCGCGCGATGCGCTCGTGGCCGACCTGTCCCCGGCGAGGATCCGCGGTGCGAGCTTCGGCCTGCGCCAGACGCTCGATACGGTCGGCGCGTTCCTGGGGCCTCTTGCGGCGGTCGGCCTGATGCTGGCAAGCGCCAACGACTTCACCCTGGTATTCTGGATCGCGGCGGTGCCGGCCTTTCTGGCTTTCGCACTGATCCTGTTCGCGGTGAAGGAGCCGGCGCGTCACAGGGCGACGCAGGACAATGCGGCGCTCATGCGCCTCGCCGATGCCGCACGCCTGCCGGCCGCATTCTGGATGGTGGTCGGCCTCGCCGCATTGCTTACTCTGGCGCGGTTCAGCGAGGCGTTTCTGGTCTTGCGGGCACAGAATGTCGGCCTGGCGCTGGCCTGGGCTCCCGCGATCATGGTCGTGATGAATGTCATGTATGCGCTGTCGGCCTATCCCGCGGGCGCGGCGTCCGACTGGCTGGGGCGGGGCGGGCTGCTGGCGGCCGGTATCGCCGCTTTGATCGCGGCGGATGTCGTGCTTGCCTATGCGGCCGATGGTGCGGCGGTGCTGCTCGGGGTGGTGTTCTGGGGGCTGCATATGGGTCTGACGCAAGGACTGCTCGCTGCGCTCGTCGCCGATACCGCGCCGGCCGCGCTGCGCGGCACGGCATTCGGCATTTTCAATCTCGGCGGCGGGCTTGCGCTGCTTGCGGCCAGCATCGTGGCGGGCGCGCTGTGGGATGGCTACGGGCCGCGGGCCACGTTTCTTGCGGGGGCAGGATTCGCAGCGGCCTCGATGCTCGCGGTCGCAGCGCTGTGGCGGACCAGGGCCATGTCCGCGTTCCGCCGATGACCGTGCGGGCCCGCAAGCGAAAGGGCCGCACGCAGGCCGAGCGGCGGCGCGCCACGCAAGAGGCGATCCTGCGCGCGGCGATCGATCTTCTTTACGAGGAAGGCTATGCGCGCTTCTCCACCATCGCGGTCGCCAAGCG
Source organism: Pseudorhodoplanes sp. (assembly GCA_013388965.1). Taxonomy (GTDB): domain Bacteria; phylum Pseudomonadota; class Alphaproteobacteria; order Rhizobiales; family Xanthobacteraceae; genus Pseudorhodoplanes. The sequence goes on from JACAEG010000243.1 coordinate 2,786, forward strand.
CGCGGGCGTGTCGCGCGGCGCGCGCGAGAACTATTACCGCACCAAGAACGAACTCCTTCTGGCCGCCGGCAATTTCGCGCATGCCTCGCTGAACGAACAGGCGCGCAAGCTTGCCGAGCGTGCCGAGACCGCCGCCGATCCTGTGCGAAAATTTCTCGACGATTCCGGCGCCTTCTTCTTCAGCCGCACCTACATGGCGATGACCGAGATCGCGATGGCCGCGCGCACCGATCCGGAGGTGGAGCGCGTCTTTCTCGTGCTGTTCAACACGCACCGCCGCGCGCTCGACAGGATCTGGACCGACTCGCTGCGGCGGGCGGGCTTCTCGCAGATCGAGGTCGCCCGGCTGATCCGCATGACGCATTACCTGATGCGCGGCATGGCCTTGCGCTCGGTGTGGGACAACCGGCGGGGCGAATTCCGCGAGGTGATGGACGAGTGGCACCGGCTGGTGCCGCATTATCTCGCGATGTTCGGCCCGCGGCCGGCCAGCAAGGCCGCCGCAACCCCCGCGCGTGCAAGCAGGAAGCCAACCGACCGAGGCCCCAAAAAAACAAGCTGACCAGCTTTGATATACAAGCTGCACAGCTTGTTTTTTGTTGATTTGCCCGCCGATTGCCCTAAGCTTGCGAACAGAAGCTGGCGCAGACCGGCATCGCCATGACTCGGGAGGAATTCATGTCCAAGCGCTCGGTATTGCTCGCCTGCGTCGTTTCCGCCGCGCTGACCGCGCCGGCACTCGCACAAGACACCGTCAAGATCGGCCTCATCACAGCGCTCACCGGTCCCTTCACCACGACCGGGCAGGAGATGCAGGCGGCCGCGAAGCTCTACATGCAGCATCACGGCAACACGGTTGCCGGCAAGAAGATCGAACTCATCATCAAGGACGACGGCGGCGTGCCGGACAATTCCAAGCGCCTTGCGCAGGAATTGATCGTCAACGACAAGGTTCATTTCATCGCCGGCATGACGCTGACGCCGATCGCGCTGGCGATCGCGCCGCTGGTGACGGAAGCCAAGGTTCCGCTCGTCAATATGGGGGCGGCGACCGGGTTCATTCCCTCGCGCTCGCCCTATATCGTGCGCACGTCGTTCTCGCTGCCCACCGGCATCGCGGTGTTCGGCGACTGGGCGGCGAAGCAGGGCGGCATCAAGAGCGTGGTGACGCTCGTCTCCGATTATGCGCCGGGCATCGACACCGAGACCTGGTTCAAGAAGTCGTTCGAGGCCGCGGGCGGCACGGTGCTGGAGAGCATGCGCATTCCGCTCGCCAATCCCGACTTCGCGCCGTTCCTGCAGCGCGCCGCCGACAAGAAGCCCGACGCCTTGTTCATCTTCGTGCCGTCGGGTCAGGGCTCCTCGCTGATGCGGCAGTTCGTCGAGCGCGGGCTCGACAAGTCCGGCATCAAGCTGCTGGCGACCGGCGACGTGCTCGACGACCAGCTCATCGACAATATCGGGGACGTCGCGCTCGGGCTCGTCTCCGCCTATCACTATTCCGACGCGCACCCCTCCGAGCTGAACCGGAAATTCACGGCCGACATGGAAAGGACCGCCGGCATCCGCGCCAACATGATGGGCGTGGGCGCCTATGACGGGATGGCGCTGATCTACAAGGCGCTGGAAAAGACCGGCGGCGACACCGACGGCACCAGGCTGGTGGAGGCGATGAAGGGCATGGCCTGGGAGAGTCCGCGCGGCCCGATCTCGATCGATCCCAACACGCGCGACATCGTGCAGAACATCTATCTGCGCAAGGTCGAGAGGAAGAACGGGCGGCTGCAGAACGTGGAGTTCCAGACCTTCCCGATGCCGAAGGACCCCTCGAAATAGGAACGCCCATGTCACTTGCGCCGTTTCGGGCCGACCAGGTCGGCAGCCTGCTGCGTCCCGACTATCTCAAGCAGGCGAGGGAGCAGAAGCAGCGCGGCGAAATCACGGCCGCGCAGCTTCGCGCGGTCGAGGATCGTGCGATCCGCGAGGCGGTCAAGCTGCAGGAATCCGCGGGGCTCGCCGCCGTCACCGACGGCGAGTTCCGCCGCGCCTTCTGGCATGTGGATTTCCTCGAGGGCTTCGACGGGATCGTCTGGACGCACGGCGACTATGCCGTGAAGTTCAAGGGGGAGGGCGGCCAGACCGCGAGAACGTCGTCCATGCTTGCGGTGACCGGCAAGGTGAAGCGATCGAAGCCGATCATGGTCGATCACTTCGCCTATCTGAAATCCGTCACCTCGCGGACGCCGAAATTCTGCATCCCGTCGCCGACCTATCTGCACATGCGCGGCGGGCGCAAGGTGATCGACAGCACGGCCTATCCCGACGTCGCCGAATTCTGGCGGGACATCGTGCAGGGCTATCGCGAGGAGATTGCCGATCTTGCCGCGGCGGGATGCAACTATCTCCAGCTCGACGACGTCTCCTTCGCCTGCCTCTGCGACGAGCATATCCGCGCGCAGGTGGCGCAGGACGGCGAAAGCCCAGCGCAGCTCGCCTCGCTCTATGCCGACATCATCAATGCCATCGTCGCCGGACGCGATTCCTCGCTGTCGGTGACGATGCATACCTGCCGCGGCAATGCCCAGAGCATGTGGATGGCGGAAGGCGGCTACGATCCGGTCGCCGAAGTCATCTTCGGCAAGATCGATGTCGACGGCTTCTTTCTGGAATTCGACACCGAGCGCGCCGGCGGCTTCGAGCCTTTGCGCTTCGTGCCGAGGAACAAGAAGATCGTGCTCGGCCTCGTCAGCTCCAAGACGCCGGAGATGGAAACCAAGGACGACCTGAAGCGCCGCATCGACGCGGCGGCGAAATACGTCCCGCTGGAAAATCTGTGCCTCTCGCCGCAATGCGGCTTCGCCTCCTCGCATCACGGCAATCGCGTGACCGAGGACATCGAGCGGCGCAAGCTCGCACTGTGCGTCGAGGTCGCCTCCGAGGTCTGGGGGACCGCGCATTAGCCGGCCGGGAGCCGAGCCGGCGCGGCGCCGCCGAGGGGTGGAAACTCCGCCCTTCCGCCGCCGCATTCGGCGTGTTAACCGGGTCCGCAGCGCGCCAGTTCCGGGATTCTGAATGCGGGTCGTGACCCTTGGACGCCTCCTCGGAGGCCTCTTTGCCCTGTTCGGGGGCGCCGCTGCCCTGACGGTCGCAGATGTGCCCGCCTTCGCGCAGTTCGGCTCGATTTTCGGCGACCCGCCGCCGCGGCCGCCCGCCCGCATTCCCGGCGGCGGCGAAAACCGCGACGACCGCTATCCGCAAATCTATCGCGAAGAGCCCCCGCCGTCCCGGCAATATCCCGGGCCGTACGAGCCACAGCAGCAGCCGGGCGGACGGGTCCAGCAGCAGCCCTTGCCGCCGGTCCCGCTCGATACGCGCACGCCCCCGCCGCAACAGGCCCAGCCCGACCAGGCGCCCCCGCCGCAGACCGCGCAGCCGCGTCAGCGCGGCACGCCGCAGCCTTCGAACACGGCCCCGCAGCCGGGCGACGAGGTGATTGCCGAGCCGCCGTCGCAGAAAATCCCGAATGCGAGCGCGGTCTTTTCCGGCCTCGACAAGATTACCGGGCGCATCATCAAGTTCGACGTGGCGATCAACGAGACGGTGCAATTCGGCGCGCTGCAGGTCGTGCCACGCGTCTGCTATACGCGGCCGCCGACCGAGAGCCAGAACACGAATGCCTTCGTCGAGGTGTCGGAGGTCACGCTGCAGGGCGAAATCCGCCGCATCTTCACCGGCTGGATGTTCGCCTCGAGCCCGGGCCTGCACGCGGTCGAGCATCCGATCTACGACATCTGGCTGAGCGACTGCAAAGACCCGCAGGTCAAGGTCGCCGAGGAGCCCGCTCCAGCGCCCGCGCCCGTGGCCGCGCCCGTGCCGCCTCAGCGCCCGCGCCAGCAGCGTGCGCAGC
>JACAEG010000195.1 GCA_013388965.1 Pseudorhodoplanes sp.
CGATGCCCGCTTCCTGCGCCGCGCGCGCGACCTTCACGTCGGGAACGGCGGCGCCGGCGCGGATGCGCGCACCATCCTCGACCGCGATCTCGCTGAAGCCGCGCCCGAGCCGGATCACGACGCCACCGATGCCGCCATCGCGCACGATCAGGTTCGAGCCGAGGCCGACGACGGTAACGGGAAGCTTCGCATCGAGATTCTTCAGGAAATACGCAAGGTCGCTTTCGTCCTCCGGCATGAACAGGATCTGCGCCGGTCCGCCGACACGAAACCAGGTCAGCGGCGCAAGCGGCTCGTTCGCGAGCAGCCGGCCGCGCAATTGCGGCATGGCGGATCTCAATTCGGACGAAATGTCGGGAAAAGCCGCCGTCACTTGAGGGCCTGCAACTCGCCCGGCAATGCATAGGCCCATTGCGTGATGTTGCCCGCGCCGAGGCACACGACATAATCGCCGGGCTTCGCAAGATCCTTCACGATGCCGGCCAGTTTCTCCGGCCCGTCGAGCGGTATGACCTGACGATGTCCGCGCGCGCGCATCGATTGCACGAGATGGTCGCGGTCCGCGCCCTCGATCGGCTGCTCGCCCGCGGGATAGACATGCGCCACGATCACCGCGTCCGCGTCGTTGAAGCAGGTGGAGAACGGCTCGAACAGCGATTTGAGCCGCGTGTAGCGGTGCGGCTGCACGACCGCGATTACCTGGCCCCGGGTGGAATCGCGCGCGGCCTTCAGCACTGCCGCAATTTCGACCGGATGATGCCCGTAATCGTCGATGATCGTCGCTCCGTTCCATTCGCCGACGCGCGTGAATCGCCGCTTCACGCCGCCGAAGGACGCGAGCGCCTTGCGAATGTGGTCGTCTCCGATGCCGAGCTCGCGCGCTACGGCAACCGCCGAGGTGGCGTTGAGGGCGTTGTGGCGCCCCGGCATCGGCAAGGCGAGGTCGCCGATCTCGTGCACGGTCCGGCCCTCGCGGTCGCGAAACAGCACGGTGAATGTCGAGCGTCCGCCGGAATGGTCGAGCGCGACGAGTCTCACATCGGCCTGCGGGTTCTCGCCATAGGTGATGATGCGCCGGTCCTCGATGCGCCCGACAAGCCGCTGCACGATCGGATGGTCGGTGCACATCACCGCGAAGCCGTAGAACGGCACATTGGAGACGAAATCCACAAAGGCGTCCTGCACCGCGGCGAAGGTCTGGAAGTGGTCGAGATGCTCGGCATCGACATTGGTGACGATGGCCACATCCGCGGGCAGCTTCAGGAAGGTGCCGTCCGACTCGTCGGCCTCCACCACCATCCAGTCGCCGGCGCCGAGCCGCGCATTGGTGCCATAGGCATTGATGATGCCGCCATTGATGACGGTCGGGTCGAGCCCGCCGGCGTCGAGCAGGGCCGCGACCATCGAGGTCGTGGTCGTCTTGCCATGCGTGCCGGCAATGGCGACGCAGGATTTCAGCCGCATCAGCTCGGCCAGCATTTCCGCGCGGCGCACCACCGGCAGCCGCTTCGCGCGCGCGGCGACGAGTTCCGGATTGTCGCGCTTGATCGCGGTCGAGACCACGACCACGTCGGCGCCTTCGATGTTCCTCGCATCATGGCCGACGGTGACGGCGATGCCCTTCTCGCGCAGCCGCCTGACGTTGGCGCTGTCCGAGAGGTCCGAGCCGGTCACCCGGTAATTGAGATTGGCGAGCACTTCGGCGATTCCGCTCATGCCGATGCCGCCGATGCCCACGAAATGCACGGGGCCGATGTCGCGGGGAAGTTTCATTGCAGGTCCTTGGCGCCACCCGTGATGCCCGCCTTTCGGCAGGCACGCACGTATTGAGACGCGCTTAATGCAAGACGCGGATGGCCTGGACAAGCCCGGCCATGCCGAAATCCCGATCAGACCGAAATTCCGGCCACCTTCAGCGTCAAATCCGCCAGCCGGTCGGCCGCGTCAAGCACGCCCATCGAGCGCGCCCCTTTCGCCATCGCCGCAAGCCGCGCGGGATCGGCCGCCAGCGCGGCGATCTCGGCGGCCAGCCGGTCGGCGGTGAAGTCCGCCTGCGGCAGGCGGATGGCGCCGCCGGCCTCTTCCAGCACGCCGGCATTGGCGCTCTGGTCCTGGTCGAGCGCATGCGGCAGCGGCACGAGGATGCCCGGCCGGCCGATCGCGGCCAGTTCCGCGACGGTGGAGGCGCCCGAGCGGGAGACGATCAGATGCGCCTGCGCCATCTTCGCCGGCAGATCGGAAAAAAACGGGGCGATATCGGCCTCGACGCCGGCGCGCGCATAGGTTTCGCGCACGCGCGCGACATCCTCCTCGCGCGCCTGCTGCACCACCTTGAGCCGCATCTGCAGCCGCGGCTCGAGTCTTTCGACTGCCGGCGGCACGATGTCGGACATCACCCGCGCCCCCTGGCTGCCGCCGAATGCCAGCAGGCGGAATGCGCCGTCCGCAGACGGCGTGTCGTATGGCGTCGCGGCCGCCGCAACGACCGCGGGCCGCACCGGATTGCCGGTCTGCGTGGTCCTGGCGGCAAGGGCCGGGTTGCTGGCGGTGACGCCGGCAAAGCCGGTGGCGATCGCGGTGACGCGCGGCGCGAGAAAGCGGTTGGCTCGGCCCATCACCGCGTTCTGCTCGTGGATCAGCGTCGGAATCTTTCGCGCCGTGGCGGCGAGCACCGGCGGGACCGTGGGATAGCCGCCGAAGCCGACGACAATGGCAGGCTGCACCCGGCCCAGCATCATGTAGGCGCGGGCAAGGCCGTAGCTCAGCGTCAGGCCGGTGCGCGCGACGGAAACCGGATCGCGGCCGCGCAGCGTCGCGCTCGGGATCACATGCACCGATTCCGGCGCGAAGCGCCCGCCGAATTTCGCCGCGCGCGAATCCGTTGCCAGCGCCACGGAGACGCTGCGCCTGGCCAGCGCCTCGCCGAGCGCCTCGGCGGGGAACAGGTGGCCGCCGGTGCCGCCTGCCGCGAGCAGGACGAGCGGCGCCCTCGTGGTCACGCCGCGCCCCCGGCAATGGCATGATGGCTGCGGCTGCCGAAGAATTCGGCGCGCGGACGGTCGCGCGTCAGCGCCAGCAGCATGCCCATGCCGAAGGCGAGCGAGAGCAGCGAGGAACCGCCATAGGAGATGAAGGGCAGCGTCATGCCCTTGGCCGGAATGAGGTGCAGGTTGACCGCCATGTTGATCGCCGACTGCGCCCCGAACAGAATTGCAAGTCCCGCCGCGGCGAAGCGCGCAAACGGATCCTCGTTGGCGAGCGCGAGCGACAGCGAACGGATGACAATAAAGGCGAACAGCGCGACCAGCACGAGGCACAGCACGATGCCGAATTCCTCGGCGGCGACAGCGAACACGAAGTCGGCATGGCTGTCCGGCAGGATGCGCTTCACGGTGCCCTCGCCCGGTCCCTGCCCGAACCAGCCGCCGCGCAGGAAGGATTCGATCGAGTTGTCGATCTGGAAGGTATCGCCCGACGACGGATCGAGGAAGCGCCGGATGCGCTGCGCGACATGCGGCACGGTGTAATAGGCTCCGGCCAGACCCGCCGCCGACACGACGGCCAGGCCTGCGACCCAGATCAGCCGCATGCCCGACATGAAGAACAGCGCGCCCCAGATCATCGCGATCAGCATGGTCTGACCGAAATCCGGCTGCAAGACCAGCAGCCCGATAACGAGCAGCAGCAAGGCGAGCGCCGCGCCGTTTGCCGGCATGTCCGGCTTGCGCGCGGATTCCGAAAACAGCCAGGCCACCAAAATGACGAAGGCGGGCTTCACGAATTCGGAGGGCTGGATGTTGAGTCCGAACAGCACGATCCACCGCCGCGCGCCCTTCACCTCCGCGCCGAAATGCAGCGTGGCGGCCAGCAGCGCGACCCCGACGATGAAGACCGCCAACGCCACGCGCCGCACCTGGCGGGGCGACAGGAAGGAGGTGCCGATCATGATGGCGATGGCCGGCACGAGATAGAGTCCCTGCCGGTTGACGAAATGGAACGGTTCGAGCCCGAGCTTGGTGGCGACCGGGGGGCTCGCCGCGAGCAGCAGGATAATGCCCGCGAGCATCAGCGCACCCAGCGCGAACAGCAGCAGGTGGTCGACCGTCCACCACCATTCCGCAAAGGCCGTGCGCCTCGTCCGCG
>JACAEG010000270.1 GCA_013388965.1 Pseudorhodoplanes sp.
ATCTCGGGTTGCATATTGCGCATCCCCGATCCCCGGCCTTAGAGAGGGCGATCCAAGAAGCCCGCAACGTCAATCCCAAGAACCTGATCCCCGGCGCAACCGGGGATTGGGAGGTGATCGTCGGCATGGAGGTGCATGCCCAGGTCACCTCCAATTCCAAGCTGTTCTCCGGCGCCTCGACCGCCTTCGGCGGCGAGCCCAACTCGCATGTCTCGCTGGTCGATGCGGCGATGCCGGGCATGCTGCCGGTCATCAACGAGGAATGCGTGCGGCAGGCGATCCGCACCGGCCTCGGACTGAAAGCGAAGATCAACAACAAGTCGGTGTTCGACCGGAAGAACTATTTCTATCCCGATCTGCCGCAGGGCTATCAGATCAGCCAGTACAAGTCGCCGGTGGTCGGCGAGGGCGAGGTCATCGTCGATCTCCCGGACGGCGAGAGCATCACGGTCGGCATCGAGCGTCTGCATCTCGAGCAGGACGCCGGCAAGTCGCTGCACGACCAGCATCCGACCATGTCGCTCGTGGACCTCAACCGCTCCGGCGTCGCACTGATGGAAATCGTGTCCAAGCCCGATCTGCGGTCCTCCGAGGAGGCCAAGGCCTATGTGACCAAGCTGCGCACCATCCTGCGCTATCTCGGCACCTGCGACGGCGACATGGAAAAGGGCAATCTGCGCGCCGACGTCAATGTCTCGGTGCGCAAGCCGGGCGCCCCGCTCGGCACGCGCTGCGAGATCAAGAACGTCAACTCGATCCGCTTCATCGGGCAGGCGATCGAATACGAGGCGCGCCGGCAGATCGATCTGCTGGAGGATGGCGGCACGATCGACCAGGAGACGCGGCTGTTCGACCCGGGCAAGGGCGAGACCCGCTCGATGCGCAGCAAGGAAGAAGCGCACGACTACCGCTATTTCCCCGATCCCGACCTGCTGCCGCTCGAACTCACGGCGGAGTATGTCGACGCACTGAAGGCGCATCTGCCGGAATTGCCGGACGAGAAGAAGGCGCGCTTCGTCAGCGCCTATGGGCTGACGCCTTACGACGCCGGCGTGCTGATCGGCGAGCGCGAGAATGCCGACTTCTTCGAGGCCGTCGCCAAGGGCCGCGATGCGAAGGTCGCGGCCAACTGGGTGATCAACGAACTGGCCGGCCGTCTCAACAAGGAAGGCAAGAGCATTGCGGACTCGCCCATGTCGGCGGAGCAGCTCGGCACGATCCTCGACCTGATCGGAGACGGCACCATCTCCGGCAAGATCGCCAAGGACCTGTTCGAGATCGTGTGGACCGAGGGCGGCGATCCGCGCGCGGTGGTCGAGGCACGCGGCATGAAGCAGGTCACCGATCTCGGCGCGATCGAGAAGGTGGTGGACGACATCATCGCCAGGAACCCCGACAAGGTGGAACAGGCGAGGACCAAGCCGACCATGATCGGCTGGTTCGTGGGCCAGGTGATGAAGTCCTCCGGTGGCAAGGCCAATCCGCAGGCCGTCAACGATCTTCTGAAGGCCAAGCTCGGAATCTGACGCGGCAAGCGGCCTGAGCCGCGCCGCCGCGCGCGGCGACCAGGTTCCGGATGCGCGGCCGGAACCCGCACGCGATGGCCGATCCCTTTGCTACGCGTGCGAATATGCCGGGCGCGTGTTGCAAGATCAGCGAGACGCTGAACGCGCGTCACCGACGATCTCGGCGGAATCGATGCGGCCCGGGTGCATGCCGGCATGGGCGAGGGGTGCAAGCGCGTGACCTGCATCCGTGCAACGGCAATACGCGGGACGCCACGGCGACGGCGCGAGCGGTTTCTGCCATCGCGCATTGCTCGCGAGGCATGCTGACGGTGTCCGCGAGCGAATCATCCGAGAGCCGATTCGCCGTTTTTGATCGGTCCGGCGTCCGCGCATGCCCGCCGAGGAGGCGATCCGCAAAAATTTTTTCGGAATGGTGAACGGCGCTGCAGCAGAGCCTTCGTTGCGAATACGTATCGACGATTCACGCGCGCGACGATCAATCGATGCGCATCGTCGCGCATCGTCGACATACAGGAAAGCTGCGGTTTATCGTAGCTTCTGCAACATGCAAAAAATTCCGCGCGATGTCGTCATCTGCGTTCCGATCGCGCGCGCATCGCAACGACCGTCGCGACACCATCGTTGACTTCGCGTGCGCGACCTCTCTCGCGCGTACACGCTTCGTTAAGTGGATTCGCTGTTTTTTCCATTGTGCGGTACTACTCACCGTGCAGTGCCTGTCGATTCGCGACGGCACATTGACGATCATGCCATCTCTCAAACTAGGAGGGCAGCAATGGCAAAGAAGCGTAAGACGAAGACGAAGTCGGCAGTGAAGAAGACGGCGAAGAAGACGAAGCGCCGGAAGAAGAAGTAAGCGGTCGCCGCTTCACGATCTTCGGCCTCATGAGGTTTGAGGGTCGCGTCTTACAAGCCGGCGGCGCTTTTCGGCCAGGCGCTTAGCCATAGCGCCGTCGCAGCGGCGACGTCGGCTTGCAGACGGCTTAGGGCGTCGGCGAGACATTGCGTCTCTCCGACGCCCTCGGTTTTTCGGGGAGCCGTCGGCGTTTTCCGTTCCTGCATTCCCCAGCCACCGATTGCTTGCCCGACTGCGCCGCGGACACGCGCGCGGCCTTGTGCCTGCGAGCTCGGGTGCCAAGCGGGCCTGCCCGCCCCGTTGCGGAGCGGCGGGCGACCGACTAGGTCAGCGCCATTCTGAATTCCCGGAGCAGATCATGGCGCCCAAGAAATCCCGATCGAATGCCAGCCGTGCGTCGAAGAAGGCCTCCAGCGCGACCACCCGGAAGCGATTGCGGACGGTGACCGACAAGCGCAAGAGCGCGCCGGCCGCGCGCCGCGCCGTCCCGTCGCGCCGTCCGATCGAACTCCATTACTGGCCGACGCCGAACGGCCACAAGATCTCGATCATGCTGGAGGAATGCGGACTGCCTTACACCATCGTGCCGGTGAACATCGCCGTGGGCGAGCAGTTCAAGCCGGAATTCCTGAGAATCTCGCCGAACAACCGCATGCCCGCGATCGTCGATCCGGACGGACCGGGCGGAAAGCCGATCTCGGTCTTCGAATCCGGCGCGATCCTGCAATATCTCGGACGCAAGACCGGGCGCTTCTATCCCAAGGAGGAACGCGCCCGCGTCGAGGTCGAGCAATGGCTGATGTGGCAGATGGGCGGGCTCGGGCCGATGGCCGGGCAGGCGAACCACTTTCGCCATTATGCGCCAGAGCAGGTGCCCTACGCGATCAATCGCTACACGAATGAAGTCAACCGTCTCTACGGCGTGATGAACAAGCGGCTCGCCGATCGTCCCTTCCTGGCGGGCGCGTATTCGATCGCGGACATGGCGTGCGTGGGATGGGTCAAGCCCTATGAGCGGCAGGGCCAGGACATCGGCGAGTTTCCGCATCTGAAGCGCTGGCTCGAATCCGTTCTCGATCGTCCCGCCGTCAAGCGCGCCTATGCGATCCGCGTCGAGCAGGCTTCCAAGGTCGACATGAAGGATCCCAAGGTGCAGAGCGTGCTGTTCGGACAGCGCGCGCGCACATGAGCGCGCGCGCGAGATGCTGCGCTGGTTAGCCGGGCCTCAAGGATGACGGTTAGCGATTTCTGACGCGCCGCGCGGACACACAAGTTGTCCGCTGTTTTCAGGTACTTCTGCGATTCGCGGCGGAATCGCCGGCCGCGCGTCTTCAGATTCCGTTCATCGCGACGCTTAAACCGCGATTCAAATTTTCGCGGCAATGATCTCGCATTCGCCCGCTCATGGGGCGGGGACATGCAACAGCCGGCCGCATCAGTGCCGGCATGCAGCAGGGGGATCAGATGGCGCGTTTCGACATGGCGGAAGTGGATTCCGCTTCGCTGGGGCAGGGGACTCCGTCCGCCGACATGTTCTATCAGCTCGGCATTCAATACGCGGTTGTCAATACGGTGCCGGCCGATCTCGTCGCCGCCCACAAGTGGTTCAACATTGCGGCGATGAAGGGCAACGCGGAGGCCATGCGCCTGCGGCAGGAAATTGCCGAGAGCATGTCGCCTGCCGAGATCGCCGCGGCCCAGCGTGCCGCGCGCGCCTGGCTCACCTCGCATTGAATCAGGTTTGCGGTATCGGGCGAGGGGGCGCGGTCCGCACGGGCCGCGCCCCTTTGCTTGCGCGAGGGCGCGCTTTTCGGGCATACCCACGCGCGACGGAGACGTGGCCGAGTGGCTGAAGGCGGCGGTTTGCTAAACCGTTATACGCTCTCAAGGCGTATCGAGGGTTCGAATCCCTCCGTCTCCGCCAGTTTCATCGCGACGGACGCATCCGAACGCTCGATTTGAGTCGCGCGGCCATGCCCAGCTGCACCTCGCTGTCGCACCCTCACTCTTGATGCGTATCCGTTGGCGCGAGTGTCCTGAAGCGCTTTCAGCGCGAATCGGCAGGGCCGGCCTTCCGATTCTTCTCCTGGAGCCTCGACGGTCCGCGCCGACGGCAAGCACTCCGAAAGCGGGAGCCTGTCTTCTGTGCAACCGATGGACCGGGTGGAAGCACGGTTGCCGCCCACAGCGCTCCCATTAAGTTGCTGTTCTAAAATACGAATTATTCCAATACAGCCCGGATTCAGGTTGTCCTTTCGGCTCGCGCAGCGCTGCCGGCCCCGGCGAAAATGCGTGCCATTTGTGCAACATAGCCCCGAAAACGGTTCCCTGAGGCTGTGAAAGCGCGCCTTGTTCATTGCTTGGGAAGTCGGCTTGGTTAAGGTGTGCGTGCGACGGAGGGGGGCAACCCCGTGTCGCGCTGTTTGGTCTTCCCCCTGGGGGGAACTCTTCGGGAAAACCAAGCAGACCACGGGGGCGAGGAAATTCAAAGGGTGGTGACACCCAGCGGACCGAACCCTCCCTAAAGCAACTTGGAGGTTCATATGAAGATGGTGAAAAGCCTTCTCCTCGGCTCCGCCGCTGGTTTGTTCGCGGTAGCTGGGGCGCAGGCGGCCGATCTTCCCGTTAAGGCCAAGCCGGTCGAATACGTGAAGGTCTGCAGCCTGTACGGGGCCGGTTTCTACTACATCCCCGGCACCGATACGTGCATCAAGATCGGCGGCTTCGTCCGTACGGAATGGAACCACAACGCCAATGGCTCGTTCTCGGTCTACCGTGACGGCGCGCAGGCGCTGATGACCCGTGCGACCGATACGCTGCGCAACCGCTCGCGCTTCGTCACGAGCTTCGACGTGCGTTCGCAGACGGAATACGGCACGCTCCGTGCCTATGCGCGCGCCGGCTGGCAGTGGACGTCGCAGGATCCGACCGTCGGCGGCTCGAGCAGCACGGTCTATCTCGATCGCGCCTTCATCCAGTTCGCGGGCTTCACGTTCGGCAAGACGCAGTCCTACTTCGACTTCTTCTGCACGGGCTGCTACTCGCTCCAGACGAACTTCCTGTGGGTTGACACCGGCGGCTCCGGCACGCCTGTTGCCGCCTACACCGCGCAGTTCGGCAACGGCGTGTCCGCCACCCTGTCGATCGAAGACTACACCGAGCAGCGGCTCCCGGTCGTCAATACCTCGGTTGGCGCTGCGGCTCTGTTCCCGCTCGGTGCGACGCAGCCGGCCTCGAATCATGGTTACGAGGTTCCGGACATCGTCGGTGCCCTCCGCGTCGATCAGGCCTGGGGTTCTGCCCAGATCTCCGGTGCGGCTCACCTCAACCAGGCCACCTACTACAACGGCGCCAACCAGACGGCTCACCCGGACGACAAGTGGGGCTGGGCGGTCGGTGCCGGCCTGACCCTGAAGATGCCGTGGGATCCCAAGGACACCCTGTCTGTCATGGGCACCTACTGCGACGGCGCGGCGCGTTACTGCTCCAATCCCTCGGCTACGACGGGTGCGGGCCCCGGTTATGGTCTCGTCAACACCTCGACGGTCGGCGTGGGCTGGTGGTCTGACGCCTACTACAACGGTGCAGTCATCGGTTCGGAGCTCGAAAACTCCAAGACTTGGAGCGTCGTGGGTGCGTTCGAGCATTACTGGACCCCGAGCCTGCGTCAGTCCGTCTACGCTGGCTACAACAGCTACGAGTCGAACTCGTCGGCAGTTGACGCGGTCTGCGCCACGATCCCTGTCTTCAATGGCGGGGGCGCGACCCTGGGTGCGGGCTGCGGCGACTGGTCCGCGTGGAACGTCGGTTCCCGCCTGCTGTGGAACCCGGTGGCCAACCTCGATGTGGGTCTGGACGTGATGTACACGAAGGTCGATTCGGCGCTGTCCGGAGCCTCCTACACCCAAGCCACCCAGGGCTTGCCCCCGGTGCTGGTCGTGGGCGACACGGATATCTGGGCCGGCGTGTTCCGCATCCAGCGCAACTTCTGGCCGTGATCGTCTGATCAAGGCCTGATGTTTCAGACCCCCGGCGGGCAACCGCCGGGGGTTTTGTTTTGGCCGGTGGCGACCTGATCTTTCGACGACCCGGGACGGGCCGTGGCGCCGGAGGCGGCGTGGCCCGGCTTCAGGGCGCCGCCGCGCGCTGCTCGCATGCGGCGACAAATCGGGAGATCGCCGCGATCGTCGGGGCATCGTCGAGCAGCGGGGCATGGCCTTCGCCGGCGACCTGGACGCGGACCAGGTCCGGCCGCCGCGTCGCCATCGCCGCGACGGTCGCAGCCGACAGGATGTCGGAATTCTCGCCGCGGACGACCATGACCGGCGCATGCGCGAGCGCATCGAATTGCGGCCACATCGCCGGCAGCGGCCTCTCCACGTCGACATCCTTCAGCGTCTCCGCCAGGCGCGAATCGTAGCGCTGGACCAGGCGCCCATCGCGTTCTTCGAAATTGCGCCGCGACCACGCCAGCCAGTCGTCGGGCCCGAGCCGCGTGAACTGCGCGGAGAACAGCCGCCGCAGCGTCTCGGCGCCTTCCTCGTAGGAGCGGACCCGCGGCATGCGTCCGACATAGCTCTTGATCCGCAGCAGGCCTTGCGGCTCGATCGCCGGGCCGATGTCGTTGAAGACAACCCCCGCGATCAGGGTCGGCCTTGCGGCCGCGAGCAGCATCGCGATCAAGCCGCCGCGCGAGGTGCCGACGAAGATTGCCGGCGCGGCTTCGAGCGCGGTCAGCACCGCGATCACATCGCCAAGCTCGACCGCGAGATTGTAGTTGGCGGGGTCGGGGTCGTAATCGGAGCGTCCGCGTCCGCGATAATCCAGCGCCAGCACGCGTCGCCCGGCTCCTGCCAGCGCGTCCGCCAGCACGTCGAAATCGGAGGTGTTGCGGGACAGCCCCGGCAGGCAGACGACCGGAGATCCGGCGGCGTGCCGGCCTCCGTGACCGCGGACATGCAGCCGAAGGCCGTCCGGGGCGGAGACGAACAGGCTTTCGGCCTGCGGCGCAGGAGGCGGCACGGGGGCTTGCATGGGGCGCTCATCATCCAGGCGGGCAAGAGCTGCAGGATAGCAGGCCGCAAGGGCCGGCGTCAGTTCCCGGCCGGAGCGCCGCGGCGCAGATCGGCTTCGATCAGAAGCTTGGGGGAGCCGCCGAAGCGCACGCGATAGACCTGCAGATTCTCGAGGACGCGCTGGACGTAATTGCGCGTCTCGGAGAAGGGGATGCGCTCCACCCAGTCGATCGGATCGACGTCGGGATCGCGCGGGTCGCCATAGCGCTCGATCCACTGCCGCACGCGCCCGCGTCCGGCATTGTAGCCCACGAAGGTGAGGATGTAGGAACCGCGATAGGCCTCCAGCGCGTCGCCCAGCTCGGCCGCGCCGAGCTGCACATTGTAGGCCGGATCGTCCAGGAGCCGCTTCTGGTCGAAGGCGATGCCGTTGCGCTTGGCGATATGCTTGCCGGCGGCGGGCGTCACCTGCATCAGTCCGAGCGCATTGGCGCTCGAGATCGCGCGCGGATTGAAGGCGCTTTCCTGGCGAGCAATCGCATAGGCGAGCGCAGGCTCCACTTGCGCGCCGACCGGCGTGTAGCGCGGCAGCCCCGCGGTCGGGAAGGCATGGACGTCGAAGGGAAGGCCGCGCGCGAGCGCGCCCTTGCCGATCATCAGCAGGCCGCGTGCGTCCTGGTTGCGCTGTGCGGTCTCGGCGAGCGCGGCAAGCGCATTGACGTCGGTCAGGCGGTCACCGAGATCGGCCATCATCGACACGACGAGATCGCGCTCGCCGATCGCATAGAGAATGTCGGCCGCGCGCACCACTTCCAGCCGGGCGAGCGACGCGCGCGCCTCCGGACCCGGGTTGGGGGGCGGCGTCAGCACGATGTCGGGCAGCCCGAGCTTGGCGCGGGCGAGCTGGCCGTAATAGGCGGCGGGATAGCGTGCCCCACGCTGGTAATGCGCGCGCGCTTCGTCGGGCCTTCCCGCGGCCTCCGCCGTGCGTCCGAGCCAGTAGGCCCCGCGCGCGAGCGAGGTGGGGTGGGTATCGGATTTCTCGATCTGTGCGAAATGCGGCTGCGCCAGCGCCGGATTGTTCAGAAAGCGCAGCGCGATCCAGCCTGCGGTGAAATGATGCTCGACCCGCGGATTGGCCTTGATCGGCTCGGCGGCCTTGGCCGCGACCTTGTAGGCGGTCTGAGGGTCGCCCGCATCGAGCAGCTCGCGCGCGACGAGGCGACGCTCGGTCCACCATTCGTCGGGGTCGTGGATGAGAGCGGGGTCGGTCGGCGCTGCGAGCAGAAGCCGGGCCGCTTCGGCAATCTTGTCGTTTCGGCGCAGCCACTGGATCTTCGCGAACATGTATCCGGGGTCGCGCTGTGCATTCTCCGGCACCGCGTCGAGCAGCGCCTTGGCCTTGGCCGACCTGTCGCCTACGGCGATGCGGGCCTTGGCGATGGCAACCTGCGTGGCGCCGAGCCGCTGCGCCGCGCGCAGGCCGCCCTCGTCATCCTCGGCATAGAGCCTTTGCTCCATGCGCGCCGCGTGGTCGCCGCCATTGAGCAAGGCACCGAATTCGTCGAGTGCCTGCTTCTCCATCTCGGCGCTCATGGCGTCGCTGCGCCAGGCCTCGCGGACATAGTGCTGCGCCAGGGTCCGGTCGCCGGCCGCGAGCAGCGCGCGCGCATAGGCGAGGCGGCCCTTGCCGGATACCGGCTTGCTGGTGGCGAAGAACCGGCGCACGGCGTCGGCGCTGACATCGTTCTGCCAGAGCGCGGCCTCGGCCTTGCGGCGGAACATCGGAACGCTGGGCCAGCCCGGATTGGCCGCGACAAAGTTCGCGTAGCGGGCGAAATCGAAATCGTCGTCCTCGATCCGCAGGATTACCCATTCGATGACCTTGCGGCCGACCGGATCGGCCACGAAGGCAGCGAGGGCGGCAGCCTCGCCGGGCTTGTCCTTCTTGGCCAGATCGACGGCGCGCTTGATGACGGCGAGGTCCTCGGCCGAAGTCACGCCGGACGTTGCCGCGGCCAGCGGGGCCTGCGGCTGGGCCGACGCGATTGCGGCCCGGGGAGGGATCGCCGCGGTCGTGAGCGGCTGGGCCAGCGGCAGCGGAACCGGGGCGACTGGCTTCGCAGCAACCGGTTTCGCAATTGCGAGAACCGGCCGAGGGCGGGGCAGCGGAACCGACACGAGCCTGGCCGCGGCGGCGTCCGCAAGCGTCGTGCCTGCGCAAAGTCCCAGGATCGCGAGCGTCGGGCGGAACGGCGTCCGTTTCACAGGCTGCACCTCGAAGCAGCCCCGAATCGGGGCCCAATTCAAGCTATCGTCCGATTGAGTTGACGAAGCGCTAAAACCGCGCGGACCGTCTTGCATCGGAAAACGGCGGAATTGGAGCGGAGCCATTCATGTGGCGCCTTGATCCCGGCAATCGCCAACATTCGCTTTCATCCGGCCTCCCGACCCGGTAATTTGCGGGACTTCTCAGCCGGGTCGAGGTTATTCATGACCGCTACGTCGCGCTTTCGCGGATCGTTCACGGCGCTCGTCACGCCTTTCAAGGACGGCGCGCTGGATGAAGAGACTTTCCGCGACCTGATCGAATGGCAGATCGCCGAGGGGACCGACGGGCTCGTGCCGGTGGGGACGACCGGCGAGAGCCCGACGCTTTCGCATGACGAGCACAGGAAGGTCGTGGAATGGTGCATCGACCAGGTCCGCGGCCGGGTGCCGGTGATCGCGGGCGCGGGCTCGAACGCCACCAGCGAGGCGGTCGCGCTCGCCAGGCACGCCGAGAAGGCGGGCGCCGACGCCGTGCTGGTGGTCACACCCTATTACAACAAGCCCACGCAAGAGGGCATGTATCAGCACTTCAAGCAGGTCAACGACGCGATCGGCATTCCGATCATCATCTACAACATCCCGCCGCGCTCGGTCGTCGACATGTCGGTCGAGACCATGAAGCGGCTGTTCGAGCTGAAGAACATCGCAGGCGTGAAGGACGCGACCGGCAATCTCGCGCGCGTCTCGACGCAGCGCGAAGCGATGGGCGAGGATTTCATTCAACTGTCCGGCGAGGACATGACGGCGCTTGCCTACAATGCGGCGGGCGGCCACGG
>JACAEG010000244.1 GCA_013388965.1 Pseudorhodoplanes sp.
AAGCTCGTTAACCACGAGCGGCGAATCGCCCGCGGCACATATCCCCGCGGCTATCCTGCGCGCCTTCTATAAACGGAACGCCGCGCAAGCATGGCCGCCGCAAAGCTCAAGCCGATCGACCACGGACCGGTCGAGGAAATGTCCCGCCGCGCGCTCGCCGAGGAGCTCGTCGGCTATCACCGCACGCATCGCGCGATGTTCGAGCGAATCGACGGCCTGAAGGCGCGGCTGAAGCAACTCGCGACCGAGGCCGGCGAGAACTTCAAGGAAGAGTTCGCCGGCCTCGGCGCGGTCAATGTGGTCTCCGCCAAGGAGCCGCAATACAAGGGCGATCTGCCTGTGCTCGATTGCGAGACCTTCAATGCGCTGACAAAGTCGAAGAAGGACAGGCTGATCGCTGACGGTCTCGTGAAGATCGAGGGCCAGTATTCCGGCAGGTCCTACGGCAGCGTCACGGTCAAGCTGTTCTGACATGGCCGACGCTCCACAGAAGCAGAAGCCCCGGACCCGCGACGCGCTCGAGGCCGACCTCAACATGTGCTGCGCGCTCTACGCCGATCTCGAGCGGCAGCTGCGCGGCAAGGAAAACGAGATCAAGGAGATGCGCGGCCGCATCGACACGCTGAAGACGCGGCTCGCCGACGCGGAATTCCAGAATGCCCGCATGCGCGGATATATCGAGCGCGAGCAGGAAGACGACGTCGTGCGCGAGGAGCTTCTCACCGTGACGGACGCGATGGGTCCGCCCGGCGCGACGACGCTGGTCCCCAAGCGCAAGCCGGCGCGGTTCGACATTCCGCCGCTGCTGGTCGCAAACCAGGACGCGGTCGAGGCGCGCTACGCTTCGAACCTTCATCGCCCCCCGCCCCCGCCGCCGCCCGTTCCCTGGGTCACCTACTGCGGCGCCATCGCATGATCATGCCGTCGAACGGCCGCATCGTCCTTTTCACGCCGGCGCGATCGGAAGACCGCCCGGTCGCGCAGCACGATCCCGCGCAGCCGCTGGCAGCGATCGTCGCCCATGTCTGGAACGAGCGGCTGATCAACCTCTGCGCGTTCGACTCCCACGGGGTGCCGCTGCCGGTCACCAGCGTCCCGCTCGTCCAGGACGGCGATCCGAAGCCCGAAGGCTTCTTCGCCGAGTGGATGCCCTACCAGAAGGGCCAGGCGGCGAAGGCCGAGGCACTGGAAAAGCAGCTCGCGCCCGCGGCCACGGCGGCCCGGGACGTGTCGGCAGCCCAAGCCTCGGCGCAGCAGGGCGACCAGGGCAGCCAGACTGCATCGTCTGAGCTGTCTCAGGCACAATCCTGATGTGCTGGTGCCGGCCTGAAATCCGCACGCCGTTCTGCGGGCGGATGGGATGCCATCCGCCAAGGGAGGAGAAGACCGTGAGCCTCGAGCAATCCGACGCCGAAGCCGCCGCCGTGGCGATCGCCCCGCGAGTCACACTCGCCGACATCGAGGCCGCGATCGCCCACCGCTACCATTTCACTGGCGGCGACGCGGTCTGGGCGCTGCAGTTGAAGAAAACCTGGAACGAAGAGCACCAGTGCTACGAAGCGCCGAGGGGCGACCCGCTGCCGGAGCCGCTGCGCCTGCTCTCGATCTGCCTGGTCGTAATGAAGAACGGCTTCACCGTGATCGGTAAATCGGCGCCGGCCTCGCCCGCGAACTTCAATGCCGAACTCGGCCGCAAGCTCGCCTACGAGGATTGCGTGCGCCAGATCTGGCCGCTGATGGGCTTCGCGCTGCGCGAGCGCCTCGCGTGCGGGCGCTGATCCCGCCGGCCGCCGCCGTCATGAGCGGCTTCGAAGAACCTCACGTCGAACGTCTGCGGCGCCTGATTGAGGAACAATACCGATCGCATCCGACCGGTTGCGGTTCCAGCTTCGGCGAGTTGCTCTGCTTCGAGCTGCACACCGGCGGCCTCACCTTCGCGCAGCTCGCCGAGAAATGGGGCCTCAGTCTTCCCACGCTCGGCGAACTGATCTGGGATCACTGCCGGCAACTCGAGCGAGCGCCGGCAGTGAACCACAATTACTTCAGCCGCTGATTTCCTTGCAGCGGCTGCACTTCGGATGTCCGCCGGTTCCGGTCTTCCGGTAGCGGTCTTCGATGTTGTTGCCCTCGGTGCAGCGCGTCTCGTCGTGATGGACCTTTCGGTCATCCGAACGGGTCGAGTGCCACGGAGTAGTCTTCATTGTGCATGGCTCCTTTGTGCCAGTGGAGCCGAGCTTGACCGGGGCCGCAAAGCCGATATTAAATCGCCTTGCACTGCTGTGCCCGTCCCGCCGCCCGGCTCCGGGTGGTGCGGGGCTGAAACGCGAAGCCGTCAGGTCTCGACCACCTGACGGCTTTTCCGCGAATCAGTAGCCACCGGCATATTGCGAAGTCACCCGGCGCAAGAGTCAATCCGTCGGTTAATTTCCCCGCTATCCACCGCGGGAGTTTCCGAAGTGTTGTTCGCACGACGCACCAACCGCGTTTGCCCAGGCCGGCGCCGGCCGGGCGAAGGCGGCGCGCACGCGCGCCGAAAAGTGCACCGGGATGCCCATGAAGCGCCAGGACCGATCGGATCGCTCGGGGCGCTCCGTAAACATGGTCACCATTTCGGCTGTGAAGAACTGATTGGCGACCGCGAGCGCGTCCTTCTCGTCGGTCTCAAGCGCGAGCTTTTGCGCCAGCATGACGTCGCCGGCGACGAGACCGCCCGCAGGCCCGAAGCACCAGCCCTGCGCCTCGCGCCCCTCGCCGTCGAGGGCGAACACGTTTTGCACCTCGCCGTGGCGGATCCGGTAGGTCTTTCCGGAGTGGCTGCCGCGCACCTCAAACCAGCGATGCGCGTCGTATTGCGCGCGCTGCTCCGGCGTCAGCCATTCCCGTAGCAGGGCGAGGCCACGGTGTTCGGCTTCGGCGCGCGCGCGGTAATGGTTGCGGCGTTCGGCCTCGTCGCGTGCGTCCCGTTCGCGGCGCCAATCTCGTTCCGCCCAGCGATAGCCGCCAAGATATCTGAACTCGACGCTGTCCTCGCCGCGCGCAAGCCGCTCCTGCACGCTTCTGAAATACTCAGCCTCACGCGCCCTCAGCTCGCTGGCGGTCATATTGCGGCTAGGTCGCATGTACGCCTCGGCCGCGCGCACCTGCTCGAGGATCGCGTCGATCGTCAGCCCGCCGGTCGCTTCCGCTGCCGGCCCCGTGCCGACGCTGCCCAAGTAAGCGTCGCCCAAAATGGCAACCAAATCGCGATCGAAGCGCACGCCTAAAGTGCGTACGATAGCGTCGGGAGCGGGGGTTTCGCCATTTTCGCGTGCGCGCCTGCGGCGCAGAGCGTCCACATGGGCCTGCATCAGTTCGACATAGCAGGACAGCAGCCGCTCGCGGAACTGGTCCATCTCCGGCGGATGGCGGAGGCGCCGCGCATCCCAGATGTCGAGGGAGACGCGCTGGCGCAATCCGTTCGACCATTCCACCCGCAGCTCGGTGTCGTCGCCGTAGCCGCTGGCAACGAGCAAGGTGCGCCCGAGCCGCGGCGGGTCCTCGGGAAAGCGATCGAGGACCTCGCGCGCCAGCCGCTCGCAGGTTTCGAGGAGGCGGCGCAATCAGCCGCCCACGAGGCGCGGACGGAACACGGTCTCCTCGGCCGAGGCGTCGAAGCCCCGCAGGACCTCGCCTTGGCCGTCGCCGGTGCGCTTGTAGGCCATGAAGCCCGCGCCGGTCAGCTCCATGAACCGCTTCTCGGCCTGCGCGATCGCCGCCGCATCCTGCGGGTCGAAGCTGTGGCGGGTGTCGCCGGAATGGTCCATCACGATCTGGGTGGCCATGGAAAATCCTCCTCCGTGATGGGGCGGATTCTAGACCGATTTGCTAACGAACCGCCAAGCGGTCTCAATCCGGCCTGGAAAAATCCAGCTGCAGGGTCAGCACCAGCGCCTTGTGCAGCCGCTCGCGCGCGGCCGCCAGGCTGCCGCCCTTCGCCGCCGCCATCATGGCGGCGATCGCGTTCTGCCATTCGATGCGCGCCACCAGGTCCGGGCGGCGTTTGTCGAGGCCGAAGATGTAGGCGCGGGCGTCGGCGAGCGTCGCGATCGGGCGGAAGTCACGCGCTCACCGCCGCCGCAGCAGGTCGGGCAGCCGCGCGACCGCCTCGGCCAGGCGCTGCGCGTCCTCGCCCCGCAGGCGGCGGTTGTTGGTGCCGGGATGCGGGCGGTCCTCGAAATAGGAATAGGTCAGCGGCGCGCCGAGCGCGTCGAGGACGATCCAGCTCTCGCCGCGCTGCTCGGCACGCCAGGGCATGGCGAAGGTCTGCGGCGCGAGCGGGGCCGGCGCGGCGTCCGGCGCCGCGTGATGCGCCGCGGTCAGCGCGACGATGCGCGGCGCGCCCGCCCGTCCGCGGCAGGGATCCTGGCAGCGCAGCTTTTCCGCGATCGCGGTCAGCTCCGTGTCGGCCGGGCGCGGGACGATCCGCAGGTCCACCGCCTTGACCTGGTCGCAGCCGGGGCAATGCACCTGCAGCCAGGGATGGCCGGCAAGGAGCGCGGCCGAGAGCAGCGGCGTCCAGCAAACCTCGCCGCCGCCGGCAAGCTGCGCGTTGTAGAGCGCCACGGTGCGCGCGGCCTCTGCTCTGTTTTGCGCCGCGATCCGCGCATTGCGCTCCTCCGCCGCCCGCCGCTGCGGCCAGGTCAGGAGGTCGAGCTTGCGTTGCGAGAGGCGCAGCGACATGGGCGGATTCTGCGCAGGCGCGCCTTTTGCGCAATCGCTAGGGCTTGCGTGTTCCGGCCCCGGAAACGCAAAAAGAGCCCGCCGCGGACCTTTCGGCTCGCGGCGGGCGCTGATTCTATAATGTGCGGGTCAGGGCGGGGCGCGGCTCTCGGGGCGGAAAATCAGCCGCTTGACGTCGACCTTGATCTCGGCGACGTCGCGCTGCATGGCGGCGGCATGGCCCTCCGTGCGCGTCACCCGCTCGGCGAGCTGCGTCTGCAGGGCGGACAGCGCGAGGTAGTTCTTCTCCAGCAGCTCGACGCGGATGTCGTTGCGCGTGAACCAGCTCGCGCCCGCGGCGGCCCAGCCGCCGATCGCGACGACGGCCGCGAGCGCGCCGCCGGCCACCCAGGAGGCCGGGATCTTGCGGTCGAGCTCGAAGGGGCGGTCGGTCATGGCTCACTCCTTCAGCGCGCGGATCCTGTCGAGGACGGCCGCCGGCAGGCGCTGCTTCGGTTTTGCGGCCGGCTTGGGCCTGGCGGGTGGCACGGGTACCGGCACGGTCTTGCCGCCGACGGTGTGCGTGGGGCCGTCCCAGCCCTTGGGCCGCTCCGCCGGCCGCGGGCGGCCGCAGCCGGCCACGGTGACCGCGCTGGTGTCGTCAATCCAGGCCTGGTCGTGCGGGGTCTTGCCCTTGATGACATAATCCTGTTTCGGGAGCGCGTTGCAGAATTCAGTCACCGTCGCGAAGAGGCCGGGCACACACCCACCGAGACTGATCCCAAGTCCCGCCAGCATCGCGACATGCGCGCGTTTGCGAGAGGACCTCGCGAGCGCGCTGCGCGGCGTCGCGATCCTGTTGCTCGATTGCGGCTTTGGCATCGTCCCGTCCCTTATCGTAGATGTCGTTGCGCCAGTGCAGGTAGATGCCGCCGAGCGCGGCCGCGATCGCGGCCATGAGGCCGAGCCGCCACGGCAGCGGAAGGAAGGCGAGCAGCTTCGTCATCGCGACGGCTCCAGATCCATGCGGCAGATCTCGCGCTCGGATTCGCGACGCACCAGCAGGCCCGCCAGCACCGAGCCGCCGGCGCGCGAGAATTCCGGCAGCGTGTCGCAGGCTGCCGCGAAATCGCCGGCATTGAGCTTGCCCGGCAGCGAGGAGCGGCAGAAGGCGCCCACGCCGATATTGTAGGTCAGGGACAGCATCGCGAGATGCACGCGCGGGGGAAGCCGCACGCGCAGGCAGCGCAGCATGCCGTCCTCGTGCGCGACCAGCGAGCGCACCAGCTGCAGGTCGCATTCCTCCTTCGTGAACGTCATGCCGAGGCGGACATATTGCGTCTCGCCGTAGCAGGCGGTGACGATGCCGACCGGGTCCCGGTAGGCGGCGAGCCGCAGGCCCTCGAACGACCCGATCAGCGCGATCGCGGCGGCCGCGAAGGCGGCACCCGTGCGCATCCGGCTCATGCGCGCCGCTTCTGCGCGAGCAGGCGCGCGACGAAGGCGGCCGCGGCGATGACGAAGAAGACGAGCGCCTTCTGCAGGTCGCTGAGCGGCAGCCGGTAGCCCACGAGATAGAGCGCGGCCTCGGCTCCGGAGAGGAGCGCGGCGAGCGCGATCAGGCGCAGGCTCCAGGCGCGCGCCAGAACCTCGCGCCAGTTCGGGACGAGGCGCGGCATCATCCGTTCCTCCCCCGGCGATGGATCCAGCCCTTTGTGACGATGATGGTGTCGACATTGGCATGCGAGGCGCGATAGCCGATGCCCGCAGCGGTGTCGGTCGGGACCTGCACGTCGTCGACCCAGATGTAATCATTGGTGCCGTTGCCCGAGACCGTGAGGCCCGGGCTCGCGCTGGAGCTGGGCGCGACGTCGGTCTGGGTCAGCGCGGTCAGCAGCGTGCCGGCGGCGCCGGTCGAATTGTCGTTGGCCGCGACCGCGACGATCGACTCGACCACGAGGCCGGTCGGCACGTGCAGCGTGGCGGTCTGCCGCGAAGAGGCGTGGCTCGACGTGTTGGCGACGCTGCCGACCGGGCTCTTGCGCAGGAACGTGTCGCCATGCTGGACGATGCCGACGATCGCGCCCGACTCGCGCAGGATCGAGGCGATCAGGCGGGCGGCGACATAGTCGGCGCCGCCGGTCTCGGCCTGCAGATGCGCCAGCACGGTCGCCGGCACAGCGCTCGGATCGGCATAGTAATCCTGCGTGCCGTCCGCCTTGGTGACGACCCAGAGGTGATAGGTGCCGTTCGCGATCGCGGCGCCCGAATAGCGCATGCCGGCGGCCGCGCCGGCGGCCCAGTCCTCGTCCAGGCGCTTGCCGGCCATGGCCGCGCCGACGATGAAGGTGTCGTTGTCGCTGTCGAGGCAGGCGCCGGCGGAAAAGTCGATGTCGTTGGTGGCATCGGTGCCGTTGGCGATGGTGAAGCCGTCGATATAGTTGCGCAGCACGCTCTTGAAGACGAGCAAGGCGGCGGCGAGCGACGCCGGCGTGATGGCGCGTTCGGTGTCCGAGCCGGCGCGCGCTTCCGCGTCGGTCGCGAGCTCGACCGCGCCGCGGGCGATCGCTGAGGCATTGACGACGCTCGCCTTCGACTGGCCGTCGGTCGCGTGATCCCAGGTGATCGTCGCGGTGTCGGTGACCACCCGCTCGGCCGAGAGGTCGGCATGCGCCTGCGCGACCAGGTATTGCGCCGCCGGCGGCGCATGTCCCTCG
>JACAEG010000196.1 GCA_013388965.1 Pseudorhodoplanes sp.
CCGCGCCCCCGGGTTCGCAGACCATCACCATCATCGACGGCACCAGCGGCAAGCGCCAGGAAGTCATTGTCCCCGCGCCGGCCGATTCGAAGCGCAGCGGCCCCGCCGCCGACAGCCGCCTGCTGGAAACCACCCGGCACGGCGCCATCCCGCGCATCGCCCTCGACGGCACCCGGCCGGCCGACGCCTATGCGCGCAAGGCCGGCGCAACGCCGGGCAACCCGGACGGCCCGCGCATTGCGCTCGTGATCGGCGGTCTCGGGATCAGCGGATCGACGACATCGGATGCCTTCATCAAGTTGCCGGGGCCGGTCACGCTCGCCTTCCTGCCTTACGGCACCGACCTCGAAGGCGTGACCGCGCGCGCGCGCAAGGAGGGACACGAGACGCTCCTGCAGGTCTCGATGGAACCCTTCGACTATCCCGACAACGATCCCGGCCCGCAGACGCTGCTGACCGCGCTCTCGCCGGACCAGAACGTGGATCGCCTGCACTGGATGCTGAGCCGCTTCCAGGGCTATGTCGGAATCGCGAATTTCATGGGCGCGCGCTTCACCGCGTCCGACCAGGCGATCGCGCCGGTCTTGCGCGAGGTGTCCAAGCGCGGCCTCATCTATCTCGACGACGGCACCTCGCCGCGCAGCCTCGCCGGGCAGATCGCCGGCGCCAACAAGGTGCCGTTCGCCAAGGCCGACGTCGTGATCGACGCGGTGCCCACGCCCGCCGAGATCGACAAGGCGCTGGCGCGCGCCGAAAGCATCGCGCGCGAGCGCGGCCATGTCGTCGCCTTCGGCTCGGCGCTGCCGGTCACGATCGACCGCGTGGCGAAATGGGCCAGGGGCGCGACCGGGCGCGGCATCGTGCTGGTGCCGATCACCGCGGTCTCGGCCAAGCCGAAATCGAGTTAGGCAATTTTCCGCGCGCTCCGCTCATGCCCGCACAAGCGGGTATCCAGCGCATTCGAATCCGGGTCCCCGCTCCCGCGGGAGCGGCGAAAACATCGGCCGTCTTGCCAAGAACGGGCAGGACCGGCACAAGGCCGCGCATGACCCGCTTCGAAGACCTTCCCTATCGGCCCTGCGTCGGCATGATGGTGCTCAATCGCGAGGGCCGCGCCTTTGTCGGGCGGCGCGTGAATGGCCCCGAGCATGTCGACGCCACGCATGCCTGGCAGATGCCGCAGGGCGGCGTGGACGAGGGCGAGGACCCCTATCTTGCGGCCTTGCGCGAGCTTTACGAGGAGACCTCGATCCGCTCGGTCGAGAAGATCGGCGAGATTCCCGATTGGCTGCATTACGACATCCCGCGCGAGATCGTCGGGCAGGCCTGGAAGGGCCGTTATCGCGGCCAGAAACAGAAGTGGTATGCGTTCCGCTTCACGGGCGACCCGCGCGAGATCGATATCGCGAATCCCGGCGGCGGTCATCACAAGCCGGAATTCGTGGAGTGGCGCTGGGAACGGCTCGAGGATCTTCCCGGCCTGATCATTCCCTTCAAGCGCGGCGTTTATGAAAAGGTGGTTGCCGCCTTTGCGCCGCTGGCGAAGTCCGGCTCATAAGCAGAGCCGTCATCCTGCGGTGCGAGCGAAGCGAGCCTCGAAGGATGATCGGCCGGGCCGTTGCCCGTGCCCTTCGCGGGCCGCCTTCGGCGGCCAGCTCAGGGTGACGGCGATAAGTTTGCGCAAGCTGCTGGACCACTCGATGATCAGTGACAAACCCTACCGCCCCAATGTCGGCATCGCGCTGTTCAATGCCGCCGGCCTCGTGCTGATCGGGCGCCGGTTTCGCGACGACGGGCCCGAGGTCATCTATCCCGGCTTCGAATGGCAGATGCCGCAGGGCGGCATCGACGCGGACGAACATCCGGGCGAGGCGGTGTTTCGCGAATTGTACGAGGAGACCGGCGTCATGAGCGCCGCATTGCTCGGCGAGACGGACTGGCTCACCTACGACTTCCCGCCCTATGACGGGCCGCCGCACCGGCTCGCGAAATTCCGCGGCCAGCGCCAGAAATGGTTTGCGCTGCGTTTCACCGGCGCGGACAGCGAGATCGATCCGCTGACGCCCCGCAACGGCCAGGAGCCGGAATTCGACACGTGGCGCTGGGAGCGGCTCGACCGCGTGGCTTCTCTCGTCGTGCCCTTCCGGCGCAGGGTGTACGAGGCGGTCGCGCGGCAATTCGCGCCGTTTGCCTGATACCTGATCCGGGACGTTTGGCCGCACCGCCCCGCCGTGACCCGGCCCATGTCCGGCCCCTATCTGACTTCCGTCAGAAGGGAGATACAGATTTCATGTTCGACGCGAAAAGGCTTCTCGATCAATTCGTTGGCGGTCAGGGCGGCCCGGGCTTTCCGAACCAGGGGCAGGGCGGGCTCGGCAATCTCGCCGGAGGCCTCGGCCAGATGCTCGGCAACAATATCGGCGGGATCGGCGGCGGTGCGGTCGCGGGCGGTCTCGCGGCCCTGCTGCTCGGCTCCAAGGGCGGGCGCAAGCTCGCGGGCAATGCGCTGCAGCTCGGCGGCATGGCCGTGGTGGGCGCGATCGCCTACAAGGCCTATCGCGACTGGCAGAGCGGCAAGACCGTGACGCAGTCCACGATCGCGTCGGACGAGCGTCCCGCGCTTCCGCCGCCGCCCGGCGGCACCCCGTTCGCGCCCACCGCCGAGAGCGAGCAGCAATCGCTCAGCCGCCATCTGCTGCGCGCGATGATCGCCGCCGCCAAGGCCGACGGTCATATCGACGCGAAGGAGCAGAACGCGATCTTCAGCGAAATGGACAAGCTCACCCTCGATGCCGACGACAAGGCCTTCGTGATGGACGAGCTGCGCAAGCCGCTCGATGTCGACGCGGTCGCGCGCGGCGCGCGCACGCCGGAGGAAGCGGCAAGCATCTATGCGGCGTCGCTGCTCGCGGTCGACATCGACAATGCGTCGGAGCGCGCCTATCTCGGCCTCTTGGCGGCGCGGCTCAAGCTCGACGACGCGCTGGTGAAGCATCTGCACGCCACGATCGAGGGCGCCACGGTGCCCGCCCCGGTGCCGGTGTAGCAACAACCCCAGTCATGGCCGGGCTGGCGCGAAGCGCGATGATCGGGCCATCCATCTGCCCGGAATGACGGTTGCGCGGGCCGGGCCCCCGCATGACCGGACCAGTGAATGGAAAACAAAAAGGCCGGCATCGCTGCCGGCCTTTCGCTTTCCTGCGGCTTGTGCCGTTCAATGCATTGCCGTGCCGGTGAGATCCCAGTGCAGGCTCTTGAAATGGTCGAGGCGCGAAATGGTGCGATCGAGCAGGTCGCCCGCCTCCATCTGCTTGACCCGCTCTTCCATCTCCTTGATCTCCGCCGCGATCATGGCGTGATCGATATCCTCGACCGCGGTTGCGACGTCGGCCAGCACCGTCAGGCGGTTGGCGGAGACTTCCGCGAAGCCGCCGAGCACGACGATCTTCTGCTCGCCGCCCGCGGCCTTCACCGTGAGGATGCCGGGCCGCAGCATCGCGATCATCGGCGCGTGATCGGCCAGCACGCCGAAATAGCCCTCGGACCCGGGCACGTCGACCTGCTCGACCTGTCCGGAGAAGAGGAGCCTTTCGGGGGAGACGAGATCGAATTGAAACGTGGGCATGATGCTGTCTTTTGCTCCGTTCTCTCGCTCCCTCCCCCGGAAAGGGGGGAGGGTGGGCAGGGGGTCACATCTGGAACCTTGACCCCCACCCGGCGGCCTTCGGCCGCCGACCTCCCCTTTGAGGGGGAGGTCGAAATCCGGACTACGCCGCTTC
This sequence comes from Pseudorhodoplanes sp., assembly GCA_013388965.1. Taxonomy (GTDB): domain Bacteria; phylum Pseudomonadota; class Alphaproteobacteria; order Rhizobiales; family Xanthobacteraceae; genus Pseudorhodoplanes. Next base: position 3,780 of record JACAEG010000196.1, read on the forward strand.
CGCCGCGAGCCGCTTGCCCTTCTCCACCGCCTCTTCGATCGTTCCGACCATGTAGAAGGCGGCCTCCGGCAGGTAATCGTACTTGCCTTCGCAGAGCCCCTTGAAGCCCTTGATGGTATCGGCGAGCTCGACGAACTTGCCGGGCGAGCCGGTGAACACTTCCGCGACATGGAACGGCTGCGACAGGAAGCGCTCGATCTTGCGGGCGCGTGCCACCGTCAGCTTGTCCTCTTCGGACAGCTCGTCCATGCCCAGAATGGCGATGATGTCCTGCAGCGACTTGTAGGTCTGCAGCACGCGCTGCACGTCGCGCGCCACCTTGTAATGCTCTTCGCCCACGATCCTGGGATCGAGGATGCGCGAGGTCGAGTCCAGCGGATCGACCGCCGGGAAGATGCCGAGCTCGGCGATCGAACGGTTGAGCACCGTGGTCGCGTCAAGGTGAGCGAAGGACGTTGCCGGCGCC
>JACAEG010000271.1 GCA_013388965.1 Pseudorhodoplanes sp.
CCCGCGCCCCGCGCGCGGCGGTCGAGGATTTTCTCGCCAACCGCGCGCGGCCGCCGGAGCAGGACCTGCCGCCGCGCGGCAGCCGCCGGTCCCGGCGCTGGCGGGAGCAGCGGTGGATGAGGGAGAGGGGGCGGCTGTAGTCCGGATTGGCCGAGATCGCGACCAGACGGGCAGTCTCAGATTTCGCTCCGCTCATCCGGGCTAACCGCTATTGATGCATGATGGCTTCGACGCTCTTTCCGAGAGTAGCGGGCTCACGCGGCATCATAAGCGTGCTCCGTCACCTCTTCGTTCGCTGCAACCGTGGGCAGGGCTAGATCACCGCGCAACTCGTTCAGATAGTCGTTGGCGGCGGCAGCCAATGCCTCTGCGCGCCGCTGCAGCCAGCTTGGGAAGCCATCTAGAGACGTCCGCACCAGATCCGCCTCGATATATTGTTGCTTGAGCTTGTCGGCGGTTATGGCGTAGCGCGCGACATAGTCCAACGGATTGCGCTTGGAGATGCGGATATTGATAGCGGGTCCGATCAGCGCGATGTTGGCAAGCGAGTTGGTCATCTCCTCTGGGTGCGTCTTGCCGATGAAGGCCTTCGGGAAGATATGATGAAACTGCGGGGCGAAGCCGGACAAAAGCCCGTTGGAATCGAACCCAATCCGGATGCCCCTCTGGTCCCAGTCGATGGCGTCGTTTCGTTGAACCAAGAGGTACAGCAAGAGGCGGCCTGAGCGTGAATCGCCGAAGTCGCGCATGAAATCCGCAGGCATAACGCGGGGAAGGTAGCGGATGCGCGCGAGTAGGCGCTCCAACGCGTCCTTTAGAGTTGTCGCTTCCGCGACCTCCTTAAGGTCCTCTTCCATTGAGCTTGTTGACGATGTTGAGTAGCGGGCAAAGCGTGATGCCTGCACGAACCAGTAGAACGTGCGGTCGAACGCCTCGTCGGGGAACTTGTCGGTCAGCGCGGTCAGGGTCACAAGGGCGTTGTCAGAGGGCAGCAACGCGTTCCCGGCCAGCCCTTTGTCCTTGAGATGACGGATCGCAAGGCTCCAAGCCTTCTTTGTCCGTTCCCACGCCGGCTTGATGTCCGACGCATTCCAAAACGTGTCTTCAATGTCCTTGTAGCGTATCCGATTGCGACCAATGCCGGTGAGCGTGCGGAACACCAGATTTGGCGATACGTCAAATCCAGAATCCGCGAGGCTCTCGACAAAGGGAAGATATTCTTCACGGACCCATCCGGGAGCGCGAGCGGCGACGACGCCGAGATAGATGTCGGCCTCAGTGACTCGGGTGCCTCGGCTATTCAGGCGGGAGAAGATTTCCACCACGTCTTCAAGGTCGTTATCGACAGTGATCAAAACCACTTCCTTGTCGCGAATCTTTCGCAGGCGGTCGAGCCGTGTGTAAACTTCCATCGCGTCCATGCCATCGCAAAGGCCATCGAGCTTCACTTGCCTTGCGATGTCTTGGAGCTTCTTTTGATCCGCCTCGTTCGCGGTATCGAGGTTAAGAAGGTCTCTCACCGGAATGTAGCGACTGTTCGTTACCTTTCGAGTCGCCGCATTCGCAACCACGAAGAACGGCGGGACCTTGGTGTGAATGTCAAAGCGGATATCGAATTTCCGGATCAGTTTGTCCCAGTCGGCAGAGGAGCCCCACCAATAGGGCTTCCGGCCGCTCAGGATGCACAGCGCGGTGGTGCGCTGCTGACCATCGACGACCCATTGCGCTGGGCCTTGCGCATCACTGGCGCTTCTGTGCTCGACGGGGCCGGAACTGTCCCAAATCAACAGTGTGCCGACGGGATAATCGAGCCACAGGGACTCGGCGAGATCGCGGACCTGCGTAGTCTTCCAGACGAAGCCACGCTGAAACTCAGGTATGCTCCAATTGTGATCGACGGATCGTTTGACGATGTCGCGAACATAGACCGCTGAATAACCCATCTTTTCCCCCAAACTTATTCGGCTGCAAACGGCAATCGTGATCTCGCTCTAATCATCTCCTCGGCTGATGCGGGTCGCCGGCGACTAAAAGAGCAACAAGTAGCCCGGATGAGCAAAGCGAAAACGGCTGACGCAGGTTCGTTGCGCTTCACCTAGGCTACGCTTGCTGACCGATGCCAGGCAGTCGCCCTGTCCGCTGGCGCGCGATCGAAAATTACATGTTGGTGCTGAATCATAGTAAGATTTTTCTGATCTATACGTCATAAAATAATAAGACATTTCTTATTGACATGAGAAATCAAGATAAGATATTTCTTATCGCACGATCGCCACGTCAGAACAGCTGGATAAGCGCCTCAACGAGCTCCGCCCTCTCACGAAAGCCACCCGGCCGCCTCGCGGCTGGATCCGCGCTATCCGGGAAGCCCTCGGCATGACCACCGCCCAGCTCGCCAGGCGGATGGATGTCCGCCAGCCCCGCATCGTCGAACTGGAGAAGGCAGAGGCCAGCGGCAACATCACCATGCGGAGCCTGGAGCGCGCCGCCGAGGCGCTCGGTTGCCAGGTGGTCTACGCTCTCATTCCCCGCGAACCGCTGACGACCACCCTCGAGGAGCGCGCGTTGCAAGTCGCGGAGCGTCAGCTTTCGTCCGTCGAACAGACGATGCGACTGGAAGCGCAAGGCGTCGACGACCAGGAGCAGCGCAAGCGCACACTTGAACGGCTGGCAGACGATCTCCTGCGCCGGCCGGCCCGACTTTGGGATGAGGGCCGGTGACGGACCTTCATCGGCAGGCCGGCGACGCGACCCTCGTTCCTCCCGACAAGAGGGCCGACCTGATTCCATCCCACGTCACGCTGCGCAGCGAACTCAACGCCCTCGAACAGGACAACATCCTGTCGGCCAGCATCTGGGCGCTGCAAAGACGGCACGATCCCGTCAGCGAGTCGTTCGCCCGCAAACTCCACCGGCGCATGTTTCGCAGAGTGTGGCGCTGGGCGGGACAGTTTCGAACGACCGATACCAATCTCGGTGTCGACCGCACCCTCATTCAGCCACGGCTCCATGAGGCGATGGATAACGCCCGGTTCTGGGTTGAGCACAAGACCTGTCCGCCCGACGAAATCGCGGTTCGATTTCATCATGCGCTGGTTTCGGTTCGCCCGTTTCCGGATGGCAACGGCCGATGGTCGAGGCTGATGGCCGACATTCTTGCCTATCGCCTCGGACGCCCGCGCTTCACCTGGGGCGGAGGCGAACTGGCCGAAGCCGGCAAGATGCGGGACAAGTACATTGCGGCGCTGAAAGCCGCCGACAATCACGATTTCGCGCCGCTCCTTGCGTTCGCGCGCAGCTAGCCACACAGCGCAGGCTTGCCGTGGTGGCTGGTTTTGCTCCGAAGGAGAGCTCTCGCAGCGCCCGCCCGAACACCCTATGTTGGCGGCAGCGCCATAACGGACCCTGCCCATGACCTCCCCGACCTCCTCGCTCTTCGACCGCGCCGGCCTCGATCGCGCAAACACCGCAAGAATCGTCTCGCGCGGCCTGGAAGGCGCCGACGACGGCGAGCTTTTCCTCGAATATCGGCAGTCGGAAGCGCTGCTGTTCGACAACGGACGCCTCAAGCAGGCCACCTACGACACCGCGCAGGGTTTCGGGCTGCGGGCGGTGAAGGACGAGGCGGTCGGCTATGCGCATGCCTCGGACCTGTCGGAGCAGGCCATCATTCGCGCGGCCGACGCCGTGCGCGCCGTGAAGGGCGGCTATACCGGGCAATATTCCGCCGCGCCCCAGCGCAGCAATGTGCGGCTCTATGGCGACGACAATCCGCTCGACGCGCCCGGCTTCGAGACCAAGATCGCGCTCCTGCAGGAGATCGACGCCTATGCCCGCGCCAGGGACCCGCGCGTGCGGCAGGTGAGCGTCAGTCTCGGCGCGTCCTGGCAGGTGGTGGAAATCCTGCGCGCGGACGGCGAAAGCTATCGCGATATCCGGCCCTTGGTGCGCGTGAACGTCTCGGTGGTCGCGGGCCAGGGCGACCGTCAGGAGACCGGCAGCCACGGCTTCGGCGGGCGCGAGGGCTACGAGCGCTTCATCGAGGCCGCATCGTGGCGCAGCGCGGTCGACGAGGCGGTGCGGCAGGCCATGGTCAATCTCGAATCCGTGGCCGCGCCCGCGGGCGAGATGGATGTGGTGCTGGGTCCGGGCTGGCCGGGGGTGATGTTGCACGAGGCCGTCGGCCACGGTCTCGAGGGCGATTTCAACCGCAAGAAGACCTCGGCCTTTGCGGGCCTGATGGGCCAGCGCGTGGCCGCCAAGGGCGTGACGGTGGTGGATGACGGGACCATCGCCGCCCGCCGCGGCTCGCTCTCGATCGACGACGAGGGCACGCCCACCGGCAAGACCATGCTCATCGAAGACGGCATCCTCGTCGGCTACATGCAGGATCGCCAGAATGCCCGGCTCATGAACATGAAGCCGACCGGCAACGGCCGCCGCGAATCCTACGGCCACGTGCCGATGCCGCGCATGACCAACACCTACATGCTCGCCGGCAACCACGAGCCGGGCGAAATCCTCGCCTCGGTGAAGAACGGCATCTACGCCGTCAATTTCGGCGGCGGGCAGGTCGACATCACGTCGGGCAAATACGTGTTCCAGTGCACCGAGGCCTACCGCATCGAGAACGGCCGGATCGGCGCGCCGCTCAAGGGCGCGATGCTGATCGGCAACGGCCCGACCGACCTGCACCGCGTCAGCATGATCGGCAACGACCTCGCGCTCGACCACGGCATCGGCACCTGCGGCAAGAACGGCCAGGGCGTGCCGGTCGGCGTCGGCCAGCCCACCCTGCGCATGGACCGCATCACCGTCGGCGGGACGGGGTGAACAGCCGCCGATTTTGGCGGTTCACGCGCGCTGTCCCCTTGCCTTTGGATTTCATGCGCATTAATCTTGCGCATGAACGGAGGCGCGCCGATGATGAGCGAGCGCCCGGCCAAGAAACGTGCGGTCAATTTGTTCGTTGATGCCGAGTTGCTCGACGAAGCCCGCCGGCTGCGCATCAACATTTCGGAAACTCTTGAGCGCCGCCTGCGCAAGATCGTCAAGGCGGAACAAGAGAAGCGCTGGCTGGAGG
>JACAEG010000208.1 GCA_013388965.1 Pseudorhodoplanes sp.
ATCGGCTTCTTCGCGGCCGTCGCGACCGAAATATTTGTGCAGCAGATAAACCATCGCCCACAGGTGACGGCCTTCCTCGACATTGACCTGGAACAGGTTGCGCATGTCGTAGAGCGAGGGGGCGGTCTTGCCGAGATGGCGCTGCTGCTCGACGGAGGCGGGCTCGGTGTCGCCCTGGATCACGATCAGCCGGCGCAGCATGGCGCGATGTTCGCCGGGCACTTCCTGCCAGGCCGGCTCGCCGTAATGTTGTCCGAAGGGAACCTTGCGGTTTTCCTCCGCCGGCGCGAGCAGGATGCCCCAGCGATATTCCGGCATGCGCACATAGTCGAACTTGGCCCAGCCCTTGGGATCGACCGAGACGGCAGTGCGCAGATAGACGAGCGATTCCTGGAAGCCTTCCGGTCCCATGTCCTGCCACCAGTCGAGATAGCCGGGGTGCCAGGTCTCCAGCGCCTTCAAGACGCGCGGGTCCTCGGTCAGCCCGACATTGTTCGGGATCCGGGTCGAGTAATCGACATTCATCAGGTTCATGGGACGCTCCTGTAATTCCCTAATCCGCGTGCTCTTGCTCCGTCATCCCGAGGTGGCCGCCGAGGGCGTCCCTCGAAGCATGGCGGGCATTTTGTCGGGCCGTCGCCCCTTCGAGGCTCGCCGCTTGCGCGGCTCGCGCCTCAGGGGTGACGGCGCGAGAGTTCAGACTCGCCGCATGTCGAACGTGGCCTTCTGCCCCGTTCCGTAGCGGCGCAGCGCGCCTTCCTCGCCGACCGCGTTGGGGCGCTGGAAGATCCAGTTCTGCCACGCGGTCAGGCGCGCGAAGATTTTCGACTCCATCGTCTCCGGGCCGCCGAAGCGCAGGTTGGCTTCCATGCCGGTAAGCCCGTCGGGCGAGAAGCTCGCGCGCTCCTCGAGGAAGATGCGGATCTCGTCGTCCCAGTCGATGTCGTCATAGGCGAAGGTGACGAGGCCGGCTTCCTCGGCCGCTTCCGCCTCGAGCGGCTGGCCGATCTTCGCGCGCGCATTGTCGAGCGCCGCCTTGTCGTCGAGGAAGCGGCTTTGCAGCCGCGTGATGCCGTTCGGCATCGGGTAGGGGCCGAAATTGGCGTCTGAAAGCGTCAGCGTCGCGGGCGGAAGATTGCCGCCATTGAGCTGGCCGATCAGCATGTAGGAGCGGTCGCAGGCCAGCACGATCTCGGCGAGCGTGCCGGCAAAGCACGAGCCCGGCTCGATGACCGCGACCAGCGAGCGCGAGGTGAGGTCGATGCGCTTGAGCACGCGCTTCCAGTAATTGCGGATTTCGCGCGCCAGCCAGTCGGTCTTGTTGGCGTCGAGAAAGGCGTCGTAGGCCAGCACCTTGTCGCTGTCGCCCTGCGACTTGAACACGATCACCGCGAGTTCGAGTTCGTTGGTGCGGATATGCAGGATGGCGTCGTCGAGTTCGCGCGCAGCCTTGAGCGGCCAGAATTCCGCCCCCTGCGCGGTCATCTCCTCGGCATTCGCCGGCGGATTCGCGTCCGGCCCGCGCAGCGTGATGGTGGCGCGGCGGCCCGCGCGGTCGATCGCGAGCGTCAGCGTTTCGTATTCGATCGCGTCGCCCTCGAATCTGCGCTTGAGCGGCGTCAGCGCAACGCCCTTCGCGCCGGCAGGCCGGTCGGATTTCCGCGCAAATTCCTCGGCCCGCGCCTTCACCACCTCCTCGCGTTTGGTGTTGGGCACGATCTCGTCGACCAGCCGCCACTCCACTGCGCGCTTGCCCTTGATGCCTTCCTCGGTCGTGCAGAACACGTCGGCATGGTCGCGCCGCACCTTGCGCTTGTCGGTAACGCGGGTCAGGCCGCCGGTGCCCGGAAGAACGGCGAGCAGCGGCAGTTCGGGCAGGGACACGGTCGAGGAACCGTCGTCTACGAGCATGATGTGGTCGGCCGCGAGCGCGAGTTCGTAGCCGCCGCCCGCGCACGAGCCGGTCACGACCGCGATGGTCTTCTGCCCGGAATTCTCGCTCGAATCCTCGATGCCGTTGCGGGTCTCGTTGGTGAACTTGCAGAAATTGACCTTGTCGGCATGCGTGGCGCCCGCCAGCATGCGAATATTGGCGCCCGCGCAGAACACGCGCGGCTTGCCGGAGCGCAACAGGATGACCTTCACCTCCGGGTGCTCGAAGCGCAGCCGCTGCAGCGCGTCGGCGAGCTCGATATCGACCCCGAGGTCGTAGGAATTCAGCTTCAGCTCGTAGCCTTCGTAGAGCCCGCCCTTCTCGTCGACGTCCATTGTGAGCGTCGCGACGTTGCCGTCGACGGCCAGCTTCCAGTGCCGGTAGCGCGACGGATCGGTCGAAAAATCAATATGTTGAGCGCCGTTCGCGAGCTTGCGCGTTGCCTCAGCCATCCTGGATCGTCCATCCCTGAGGAGCCGGCCGCTCTCTGTCGGGGCCGGGACCGACATGCACTATAATGCATGTTGGGGGCATGTCTATAGGCTTTTTAAGGATGCGCCTCCGGCCTCCCCCGGGCGTCGGTAATGCTCCCGACCACGCTTCCAATTTTCACAAGATGCCGCGCGTTGCCATTGCGCCTGATTAACTGCCGATTTGCATGCGCCACCTTCGGGCGCGGCGTTGCGCTACATGCGGAGCGTGCGGGGCAGGGAATCACAAGGAGAGTGCGTCATGCGAAAGGCCATCGCTGTTTCGATCCTGGTTGCTCCGCTCGTCATCGGCGGCGCGGCCTACGCCCAGATGTCGAAGTCCCAGACCACGGCCGTCCCTTCGGACCAGCGCTATTGCGTGAAGGAAGACGGCAGCGGCACCGTGAGCTGCGGATTTGCCACGCTCGCCGAATGCATCCAGGCGGCGAACGGGCGCGAAGACAATTGCATGCTCAATCCGCGCATCACCACGGGCAGCGGCTCGGGGACGAAGCAATAACCCCGGCGTCCAGAAGCATTCTGCGCGTTCTTGCGCCGCAGGCCGCCTGACTTGCGTCGGCGCCTGCGGCTGGTTCTTTCCGGGGTGGCATTCAAGGAGCCGTCATCACTTCAAGGAATGAAGTTGCATCAGCATTCGCATGTCTCACCCCCCATCCCGAGGTGCGAGCGCGCGTAGCTCGCGAGCCTCGACGGATGCGGGCACGAGCCGGGCCATCGCCCTTCGAGGCTCCGCCTGCGGCCGAGCACCTCGGGGTGACGGCGATGATGCGTGCTGTCATCTCAACCTGAAGCGACCATGCCCTGGCCACCGCTAGGCGGCCGCGGAGAAATGCCCTTCGGCGTGGTCGCGCAGCAGCCGGTTGGCGAAATCGGCAATTGCCGTGAGCGTCTCCGCCGGCGCCTCGCGATGCGGCGCATGCCTGGCGGGCAGGACCGCGACATCGACCGGGCAATAGCATTCCTCCCGCGCGACGTCGGCCTGCCTCATCGTGCCATACTGGTCGTCCTTGCCCTGCACGATCAGGATCGGCACGCGGATATAGGCGAGCTCCGCCGTGATGTCCCACTCGCGGAATTTCGGATCGAGCCAGGCGTCGTTCCAGCCGCGGAAGGCGTTGTCGGGATCGGCATGCCACCGCGCAAGCCTTTCCCGCAGGTCCGTGGTCTCGTAGGCCTGCTTTGTCTCTTCGATCGAAGCGATACCCATGTCCTCGGTGAAGAAATGCGGCGCGATCAACACGAGCCCGCGCACGCGATGGTCCTGCACGCTGCCGGCATAGATCGCGGCGATCGACGCGCCGTCGCTGTGGCCGACCAGGAGCCCGCGCCGGAAGCCGATGGCTGCAAGCAGAAGCGGCAGCGTCCTGTTTGCCTCATCGTGCATGTAGGTGAGCGGGCGCGGCAGTGCGACCTTGCTCGACTGCCCGTAGCCCGCGCGCGAATAGACGAACACGCCGGTGCCGGTCGCCTGCGCGAGCCTGTCGGGGAAGTCGCCCCACAATCCGACGCAGCCAAGGCCCTCATGCAGCATGACCAGCGTCGGCGCATCGGCCGGACGCGGCCCGATCATGCGGTATTCGAGCCGCTGGCCCGCGATATCGAGAAAGCCCTGGTCGGCAAGCGCTGTCATTTCATCCACTCCTTCACCAGCTTCTCGAGCTTGCGCGTGCTCTCCTCCACGCTGTCGCCCGAGGTCTCGAGCTCGGCTTCCGCCTGCGCATAGTCGGCGCGGCGCGCCTCGAGGATGGCGACAAGATCGCTCATCGCCTCGCGGTTCTGCGCCATTGGGCGGAAATCGCCCTGTTCGATCACGCGGCTCATGTGATCCTGCGGCGCCGCCCTGAGCCAGATCGTGTGCGTGCGGCGGAGCAGCAGCGCATAGGTCTCGGCGCTTGCCACGATGCCGCCGGCGGTGGCGATCACCACGGCGTCGTTCTCCTCGATCACCTTTTCGAGGCAGGCGCGCTCGTAGCGACGGAAGGTCGCCACGCCCGACATCTCGATCAGCGTGGAGACGCTTGCACCATAGTCCTGCTCGACCACGCGGTTGAGTTCGACGAACGGCACATTGAGCCGTTCGGCAAGGCGCTTGCCGAGCGTCGATTTGCCGGCGCCGCGCAGGCCGACCAGCGCGATGCGCCGCGCGCGGTCCAGGGCCCCGTCGTGGCGGACACGCTGCTCGATCATCGCCGCGATCGGCGGCAATTCGGCCTGCGGAACCCGCGAGAGCCGATCGATGATGCCCGCCATCGCAATATTGTTCGGGGTGGCATGCGGAAGCAGCTCGAAAACGGGCACCTCGAACACGTCCGCGATCGCCTTCATCACGATCACGGACGGATTGCCCTGGCCGCTTTCGATCTGCGCGAGATAGCGTTCGGAAATGCCGGAATCCTGCGCGAGCTGGCGGCGCGTCAGTCCGCGCTTGGCGCGCCCGCGTCGCACCAGCTGGCCGATTTCCGCGACGAAGGCCGCGCTTTGCGCGGGATCGGGCGCCTGTGCGGCGCGCTCCTTCTCTTTGGCTTTGACCGGATCGAGTGCCACGGCGTTTTCCTGAGGCCAACATGCACGATAGTGCATGTTGGGGCAAGTTGTCTGCGTGCTCCTTGATATTCGTCATTCCGGGACGCCGCCGCAGCGCAAGGCGCGCAGGGGACGAACCCGGAATCCACTTCTGCAAGCGAAGCGCAGCAAGCTGCGTCAACTTCCAAGAGGAAAGGGCGTAGCTATGTGGGCAATCTGACGGTGAACAGCGGGGACAGAGTCCGGCAATTAACTCCTAGGCACAGGCACAACCCTCGCGCAATACTACGTTCGGTACCTACTGATTCGCGAAGAAAAGCCGTCAGGTGGTCTAGACCTGACGGCTTCGCGTTTCGGCCCCGCGCCAGAGCGAGTCGAGCAAGCGGGACAGGCACGATGTGCAAACTGATAAGAATCGGTTTTCGGGCCTCGGTCAAGCTCGGCTCTTACAGAGGAGCCAAACATGGCTGAGTATCGGCGACGTCGCGGAAGCGACACATGGCATTGGTGTCGCAATTGTTCGAACGACCCCAAGTCTGACTATGACACTCGCAACACGCGCCCGAGCGGCGATTTGTGTAACGAATGCAAGGCCAAAGAACGGCAAGGAACATGCCGCACCTAGTGAGCGAAGTATGACCACTTTCTCTCAAATCTGAAACAAGACTGGTCGCCCGCGAAATAGAGCGCTTTAACGGCGTGGGAATAATCCACCCCTTTTTCGCGGGCGAAGTCGTTGAAACAGCGGCAAGACTGCGCCATCAATGCAGGCGTCGGGGACAATGGCGCCAAAATTCCTCCCAATACAGAAAAATCCATTTGTCCGGCCTGCTACAGACGAGGCACGTTTGCCGTCGTTGGATTTAGTGTATTTGCTACCCAATGTCGGCTTTATACCCCCGGCCCTTCGGCCCGCAGCTTGAAGCGCTGGATTTTGCCGGTCGCCGTTTTCGGCAATTCGGAGCGGAATTCGATCCAGCGCGGATATTTGAACGGCGCGAGCCTGCTCTTGACGTGATCCTGCAGCGCGCGCGCGAGATCCTCGCACGCCTTGTCCGGCAGTTTCAGCACCACGAATGCCTTCGGCTTGATCAGCCCGTCGCCGTCGAGCCAGGCGACGACCGCGCATTCCAGCACATCGTCATGGGTCTGCAGCGCGCCCTCGACCTCGAACGGCGAGACATACAGGCCCGAGACCTTCAGCATGTCATCGTTGCGCCCGCAATAGACGTAGAAGCCGTCCTCGTCCTGCATGTACTTGTCGCCCGAGCGCGTCCATTCGCCCATGAAGGTGCGGCGGCTCTGCTCGCGGTTGTTCCAGTACATGATCGCGGAGGAGAGGCCGCGAATGAGGAGTTCGCCCATCTCGCCGGGTTTCACCGGCTGGCCGTCCTCGCCGACAAGCTTCAGCTCGTAGCCCGGCACGGCCTTGCCGGTGGTGCCGTATTTCAGCGCGCCCGGCGCGTTCGACAGGAAGATGTGCAGCATCTCGGTCGAGCCGATCCCGTCGAGAATGTCGCAGCCGTATTTCTCCGCGAACCGCTTGCCGACATCCATCGGCAGCGCCTCGCCGGCGGAGACGCAGCGGCGGAATTTCGTCTCGCTCCTGGCCGGCGCACCGGGGCTGGCGAGAAAGGCGGCATAGAAGGTCGGGACCGCATAGAAGATCGTAACGGGATGCTTGCGAAGAAGCGCGGTCACGGAATCCGGTGTCGGACGCTCCTCCATCAGCACCGTCGTCGCGCCCGCCGACATCGGAAAGGTCAGGGCGTTGCCGAGCCCGTAGGCGAAGAACAGTTTCGCGACCGAATAGCAGATATCGTTTTCGGTAATGCCGAGGATCGGCCCGCCGTAAAGCTCGTCGGTGAGCCGCAGATTTGCGTGGGTATGCACCGTGCCCTTGGGCTTTCCGGTCGAGCCGGACGAATAGAGCCAGAAGGCCATGTCGTCGCGCGTCGTGGGCGCGGTGAAGTGTTCCGCTTTTGCGCCCTGGATCGCGTCCTCGAACAGCTCATGCCCGTGCGCGTTCGCGCCCGAGACGACGATCGTCTCCAGGTCCGGGCATTGCGAGCGGATCGCCGCGAATTTCGGATAGAGCGCCTCCGACACCACCAGCAGGCGCGCGCGGCTGTCGGTCAGCATGAATTTGTAGTCGTCCTCGGTCAGCAGCGTGTTGACCGCGACCGGCACGACGCCTGCCTTGAGCGCGCCGAGAAAGGCGGTCGGCCAGTCGATGGTGTCGAGCATGCACAGGAAGATGCGGTCCTCGCGCCGGACCCCGCGCGCGCGCAGCGCGGCGCCGAAGCGGTCCACGCGCTCGGCGAGCTGGCCATAGGTCCAGCTCCCGCGGGAATCGATGAAGGCGGGCTTGCTTGCGCGGCCTGCCGCGATGTTGCGCTCGAGAATGTCGGCGGCAAAATTGTAGTCGCGCGGGATCTCGCCGCGTGCGGCGGGAGCCGTCCTGAGCGCGGCCTGAGCCATCTTCCACCCTCCGTCCGGCTTGTTATCGTTGAGAAAATTCCGTCGGGCCGGCCCGCGCGGACATGAATTATATTGCAGCTCCGGACCGGGGGCGTCAACGCCCGCGCGCCCCCGTTGGGCCAAGCCCACGCCTGTTTGCCCGGGCGGGCCTGTGATACGGCGTTCCCGTTCAACGCAAAAAGAACATCCGGAAACGCTCATGATCCTCAGCCGCGACCGCATTCTCACCACCCATGTCGGCAGCCTGCCGCGCAACGAGACGCTCTCCGACCTCCTGACGCGCGAGGAGGCGGGCGAAAAAATCGATCCGGCGCTGATGGCCGCCGAGAAGGACAGGGCGGTGCGCCATGTCGTGGAGAAGCAGAACGCGGCGGGCATCGATGTCGGCAACGACGGCGAGCAGCAGCGCGTCGGCTTCCAGACCTATGTGCCGCAGCGCATGGCGGGCTTCGGCGGCGTGTCGAAGCGCCGCCGCGGACGGGAATTCGAGGAGTTCCCCGAGATGATGGAATACATCAAGCATCGCTTCCCGCATGTCTCCAAGCAGCAGAATGCGCCGGAGGCGCAGGCGGACGTGAAATATCTCGACATCCGCCCGCTGCAGGACGAGATCGCGCGCTTCAAGCGCATCGCGGCGGAGAGCGCGAAATTCTCGGAGCTGTTCATGACCGCGCCGTCGCCCGGCATCATCTCCTCCACGATGATGAACGCGCATTACGACACGCACGACGCCTATCTCGACGCGCTCGCGCGCGAGATGCGCCACGAATATCTCGAAATCCACAAGCAGGGCCTGATCCTGCAGATCGACGCGCCCGACCTTGCGATGGACCGCACCATGCTGCATCGCGACCTCACCGACGCGCAATTCGCGCAGCAATGCGAGAAGCAGGTCGCGGCGATCAACAGGGGGATCGAGGGCATTCCGCCCGAGCGCGTGCGGCTGCATGTCTGCTACGGCAACTGGGAGGGCCCGCATATCCACGACATCGCGCTGGAGAAGATTTTGCCCGCGCTCTACACCGCGAAGGTGGGCGCGCTCTCGATCGAGTTTTCCAATCCGCGCCACGCGCACGAATATGCCGCGTTCAAAAGGCACCCGCTGCCGAAGGACATGATCCTGCTGCCGGGCGTGGTCGAGACCACCTCGAATTTCGTCGAGCACCCGGAGGTGGTGGCCCGGCGGATCGAGGACGCGGTCGCGGCGGTGGGCGATCGCGAGCGCGTGATTGCTTCGACCGATTGCGGCTTCGGCACCTTCACCAGGCGCGAATGGGTGGTGGAGCCGGTGGTCTGGCTGAAGCTGCAATCGCTGCGCGAGGGCGCCGACATCGCGAGCGCGAGACTGTGGGGGAAAAGGAGTGCGGCGTGAGCTGCGCGGCACACTCCCGATCCGTCACCCTTGTAACTCATCTGATGCCGTTTCGGTTAGAGTTGCCGGCGCGGTGGCGGGCGGGAGACCGTCTCATCCTTGGGCATTGGAGCCCGGACCTCAGCACGGGAGACCGTCCGCCGTTCCATCGAACCCGAACAGTCGCGAGGGCCGCAAGCGAAGCCCGGTTGCGCAAGGACGGGAGACGATGGAGATGTTTGTTGGCATCGATGTATCGAAGGACCGGCTCGACATTCATGTCCGGCCGGTCGGCGGGGCCTTTGTCGTGAGCCGCGACGGCAAGGGGCTTGAAGAGCTGATCGGCCGGTTGCGGGCGCTCGCGCCTGAGCTGGTTGTGGTGGAGGCGACCGGCGGCTTCGAGACCATCGTGGCGGCGGCCGTGGGCGGGGCCGGGCTTCCGCTGGCGGTGGTCAATCCTGCGCAGATTCGTCACTTTGCGCAGGCGATCGGCCGGCGGGCGAAGACCGATCCGGTCGATGCAGCGGTGATCGCGCATTTTGCGCAAGCCGTGAAGCCGCCGCCGCGCCCGCTGCCCGACGAAGCGCAAAGTCTCCTGGGCGAACTCGTCGCCCGCCGCCGCCAGATCATCGAGATGCTGGTGGCCGAGCGCCAGCGCGAGCGGCTCGTCTCCAACAGGCGGGTGCGCAAGAGCCTCGCCCGGCACATCGCCACCCTGGAGAAAGAATTGCGCGAGATCGATCGGGATATCGATACGCTGGTGCGCGGCTCGCCGGTCTGGCGCGAAAAGGAAGATTTGCTCGCCTCCGTGCCCGGAATCGGCCACACCATCGCGCGCACCATGCTGGCCGAACTGCCCGAACTCGGCACGCTCGACCGGCGCCGCATCGCGAGCCTGGCCGGGCTTGCGCCCTACACTCGTCAGTCGGGCCGCTGGAAAGGCAAGAGCGCGATCGGGGGCGGACGTGCGCCGGTGCGCGCCGCTCTGTTCATGGCCGCGCTCGTCGCCAGCCGGAAAAATCCGGTTCTGAAACTGCATTATCAACGCCTGCTCCGCGCCGGAAAGCCGAAAATGGTCGCCCTCATCGCGCTCGCCCGCAAGATGCTCACCATCCTCAACGCAATACTCAGGGACCAAAAACAATGGCAAAGCGCTTGACTGCCAAGACAGTCGCTGAGGTGC
>JACAEG010000258.1 GCA_013388965.1 Pseudorhodoplanes sp.
CCGCCCACGACGCCAGCCCGGCGCCCTCCTCCGCAAAAAATGGCGGGCCGAAAGCGAGCGATCACGAAGCGCTCTCGCCGATCATGTCGCTGAGCGAAGAGGAACGGATCGCGCTGTTCAGCTAGGCTGCGCGTTCAGGCCGCAATCAGCTTGTAGAACAGGTCCGGGTCGACATTGCCGCCCGACAGGATGGCGACGGCCACCTTGCCCTTCACATCGACCTTGCCCGCCAGCAGCGCGGCCAGTCCGATGGCGCCGCCGGGCTCGACCACAAGCTTGAGCTCGCGGAAGGCAAACCCGACCGCGCGCGCGACCTCCTCGTCGCTGGCGGAGACGCCCTTGCCGATCAGCCTGGAATTGATCGCGAAGGTCATCTCCCCGGGATGCTGGCTCATCAGCGCGTCGCAGATCGTGCCGCTCATGCGCGCATTCGATTCGCGCTTGCCGCTCCTGAACGAGCGCGCGGTATCGTCGAAGCCTTCCGGCTCGGCGGTGAAAATGTCGGCCTGCGGGGCCGCGGCCTTGATCGCAAGCGCGGTGCCTGCCGCAAGCCCGCCGCCGGACGCGCCGATGACGACGACATCGGGCTTCAGTCCGGCCTTCGCCAGATCCTCGATGATTTCGCGACCGAGCGTGCCCTGCCCCGCAATGATCAGCGGGTCGTCGTAGGGGGGCACAAGCACCGCACCGCGCTCGCCGGCGATCCGGCGCGCGATCGCTTCGCGGTCTTCCTTTTCGCGATCGTAGAGAATGACCTCCGCGCCCAGCGCGGCCGTCCGCTCGCGCTTCGGCCGGGGGGCGTCGCTCGGCATGACGATCACGGCGGGCATGCCGAGAAGCTTCGCGGCCGCTGCGACGCCTTGGGCGTGATTGCCGGACGAAAATGCGACGACGCCGGACGGCCAACGATCTCTCGGGATGGACGAAATCTTGTTGTAGGCACCGCGGAACTTGAAGGCGCCCATGCGCTGCATGGTTTCGGCCTTCAGGAAGACACGCGCGCCCAAGCGTTCGTCCAGCATTGGCGAAGAAATCAGCGGCGTGCGGATCGCGACGCCCGCAAGCCTTGTCGCGGCTGCGTCGACGTCCAATGCGGTTGGCAGTGTCACGGATCCGGTATCCATGCTCAACGGTAGTCCCGCGCGGCCTGCCGGAGCAAGGCCGGGACCGCCTATTCGGCCTGCCCTTCCCAGATGGCTTCAATACGGCGGCGGAACGCCTTGGGCGGCTCGGCAAAAAGCCTTGCCGCAACCCGCGCGGCCGATTTCGCGTGGTCGGCCTGGCGGGCGGCTATGATCGGCAGCAGGCGCGAACGCCAGCGCGCAAGCGGCCGGTGTGGCGCGGTCAGCGCGCGCAGCATTTCGAGGTCCTGATAGGCGCCGAGCCGGCTGCGCAGGCGCTGGGCCTCCTCGACCCACATGCGGCCGAATCGGGGCCAGGCCGGCTCCACCAGTTCCATCTGGTAGCGATGCTCGATCACGCGCCGCCGCAGCTCGTGCAGGTCCTCCGGCGCGACCGCCTCCCAGTCGTCCGGAATGGCCCGCCGGGCGCGCCGATAGGTGCGCGCCAAACGCTCGGCGAGATCTGCAAAGGTCACATCGTCCACCGGCCAGCGCGCGGCCTGTGCGGCGGCGGTCGCGAAATAGGCGCTCAGGTCGCGCTTCAGCGCCTTGTTCCAGCCCACCTTTTCATTGGAGGCGCGCAGTTCCTCAAGCCGGCGCTGGATGCTGGCCAGCGTTCGGCCAGAGAGTGCCGGGATGCCCGTGGGGGGATTCTCGGAGGCGTCATGGAAAGCGTCGAGGGCCGATTGGGCATCGCGCGCAACCGAGAGCCGGCGCGCGAGCGCGCGCGCCTCCTCGCGCAATGTCCCGTTCTCCCCCTCGAGCCAGGGCGAAAGCAGCCGCAACGTCGAGCGCCAGCGCTTCATGAGGCGCCGAACGTCGTGCACCGCCTTGGTGCCCTCGATCTTCGGATCGTCGACGATGCCCTGCCCCTGCTTGAGCAGATACGCGGCCATGCCGCGCAGCGTCTTGCCGATCTCGCATCCGGGTTGCAGGTTTGGAGGCGTACTCATGGACAGGAGGCTGGCAGCCGATGCTGGCGACAATACCGGATTTCCGGGCGGCCCGGGATGGGCCTCCGGTCACACTCCGGGGCTGGCCAGTTTGATGCCGATTATACCTGTCACAATCAATGCGAGGCAGCCGATCCGGACCGGATCGGCCGATTCCTGAAAGAGCAGGATGCCGATGGCGACGCTTCCGACGGCGCCGATCCCGGTCCAGACCGCATAAACCGTGCCAAAAGGCACCGTTTTGAGGGCAACCGACATCAGCGCGAAGCTCAGGGCTACGGCCAGCACCGTTCCGAAGCTCGGCCAGAAGCGCGTGAAGCCCTCGGAATATTTCAGGCCCAGCGCCCAGGCGATTTCCAGCAGGCCGGCGAGGAGCAAAGCGATCCAGGCCATGCGGGCTGCCGGCCTTTCTCAGGCGGCCTGCGACGTCAGCAATTCGGGAACGCCGGCGAGAGGCGGCTCGGCGGTCCACTGGATGATTTCGAGACGGCCGTCGTGATGCTCGGCGATCGCAGTGCAGCTCTCCACCCAGTCCCCGCAATTGATATAGCGCACGCCGAAATCCTCATGGATCGCGGCATGGTGAATGTGTCCGCAAATGATCCCGTCGACATTGTTGCGGCGGGCGTCGGCGGCGAGCGCCTTCTCGTAATTGCCGATATAGGCGACGGCATTCTTCACTTTCAGCTTGGCCCATTGCGACAGCGACCAGTAGGGAAAGCCGAGGACGCGGCGGACGGCGTTGAAGGTCCGATTGGCGGTGATCGCAAAATCGTAGGCGCGGTCGCCGAGATGCGCGAGCCAGCGCGCCTGCGTCACGATCAGGTCGAAGTGATCGCCATGCGTCACGAGATAGCGCCGGCCGTCGGCGGCTTCGTGCAGGGCGTTTTCGACGACCTCAATGCCGCCGAAATGCGTGCCGTAATAATTGCGGAGAAACTCGTCGTGATTGCCGGGGATGTAGATCATGCGCGTCCCCTTGCGCGCCTTCCGCAGCAGCTTCTGGACTACATCGTTGTGCGCCTGCGGCCAGAACCAGTTCGCTTTCAGCGCCCATCCGTCCACGATATCGCCGACGAGATAGATCGTGTCCGCCTCGTGATGGCGCAGAAAGTCGAGCAGCCGCTCGGCCTGGCACCCTCGGGCTCCCAGATGCATGTCGGAGAGGAAAAGCGCGCGATAATTCCGCGGCGCTGTGTTTGTCATGAGCAAGTGCGAATCTCAGGACCGGTTGTTCTGCAGAATCGATAGTCGTTTCTCATTGCCGTTTGATGACAAGGGCTTTGGCCGTTCTGTTGAGAATTGTCATCAATGTGTCACCGCAAATCGCGATTGGTAAATGATGGCCATCGCGATCCTTTCCGCAAGCATATTGCTTGTCCTCGCCAGCGTGATTCACCTTGCCAGCATCGGCATTGCCCTCGCGCGCTGCCGTCCGCGCGCAAAAATGCCGCCGCCGAAACTCCACGCTCCGGCCGTGACCATCATCCGTCCGGTTTGCGGTCTCGAGAATTTCATCGAGGAGACGCTGCGTTCCACATTCCTGCTCGACTACCCGCGGCTGGAACTGCTGTTCTGCGCCGCGCGTGCGGACGACCCCGTGATCCCACTGGTGCGGCGTCTGATGGCGGATTATCCGTGGATCGATGCCCGGCTCCTGATCGGCGACGAGCGGATCAGCGGCAATCCCAAGCTCAACAACATGTTCAAGGGCTGGCGGGAGGCGCGCCACGACTGGATCGTGTTCGCCGACAGCAACGTCGCCATGCCGCGCGACTACGTCCAGCGCCTGCTCGCGGGCTTTCGCGGCAGGGCCGCGCTCGTCTGTTCGCCGCCGATCGGTTCGCGCCCGCACGGCTTCTGGGCCGAGGTCGAGTGCGCCTTCCTCAACACCTATCAGGCCCGCTGGCAATATGTCGCCGACTCGATCGGCATGGGATTCGCGCAGGGCAAGACCATGATGTGGCGGCGCGCCGATCTCGAGCATGCCGGCGGCATCCGCGTGCTGGGAAGCGAAGTGGCGGAAGATGCCGCGAGCACCAAGGCCGTCCGCGCGATGGGGCACACGGTCCGCCTGATCGACGATCCCTTCCGCCAGCCGCTCGGCGCGCGCAGCGCGGGCGAGGTCTGGCGGCGCCAGATGCGCTGGGCGCAATTGCGCCGCGCCAGCTTTCCGCTGCAATTCGCACCGGAAATCGTGAGCGGCGGAGTGTTGCCGATCGCCTGCGTCGGCGGGATCGCGGCGGCATCCGACCTGCCGGCCGTGGCCGCGATGCTCGCCTTCGCAGGCGTCTGGTACGGCGCCGAGGTCGCGCTCGCCTGGTTTGCCCACTGGCACGTGTCGAGGCGCACGGTCCTTGCGGCGATCGTCCGGGACTTGCTGATCCCGGTGCTGTGGATCGGCGCCTGGCGCGACACCAGCTTCGTCTGGCGCGGCAACGAGATGTCGGTCGCCGACGAGGACGTCACCGTGGCGGCCGGCGCCCGCGACTAGTTTTGCCGGGCGGGCGCCTGCACCGGGCGCCTGCGCCTTCGCTTCCGCGGCAACGCGTCGAAAGCTTGGCCGGACCTCTCCATCGCAATACTATGCGCGCCCTCCGCCCTCAGGGGAGAGGGTCACGACCATCATGAAGGATTGCGCATGGATCTCGGAATTGCCGGCCGCAAGGCCATCGTCTGCGCGTCGAGCCGCGGTCTCGGCTATGCCTGCGCGCTGCACCTTGCCCAGGCCGGCTGCGATGTCGTCATCAACGGCCGCGACGAGAAGCGCCTCGCCGAGGCCGCCGCGGCAATCGGCAAGGCGGGGAGCGGAAGGGTAACGCCCGTTCTCGCGGATGTCGCGCAGCCCGAAGGCCAGAAGGCGCTGTTCGCCGCCTGCCCTGAGCCGGACATCCTAGTCAACAACAATGCCGGCCCGCCCTTTCGCGACTTCCGCGAGCTGTCGCGCCAGCAGATGATCGACGGCCTGATCGCCAACATGATCGTCGCGATCGAGCTGATCCAGAAGGCAATCGACCCGATGATGGCGCGGAAATTCGGTCGCATCGTCAACATCACCTCGGGCGCAGTGCTGACGCCGCTGGCCGGCCTCGATCTGTCGTCGGGGGCGCGCGCCGGATTGACGGCCTTCCTCGCCGGCGTGGCGCGCTCGGTCGCGGCCTCGAATGTCACCATCAATTTCCTGCTGCCCGGTGCCTTCCAGACCGACCGCCTGGACTCCAATATCGAGACCAACGCCAGGAAGCAGAACATGTCGATCGAGCAGGCTCGCACGCAGCGCATGAACACGATCCCGGCAAGACGCTTCGGCTCGCCGGACGAATTCGGTGCCACTTGCGCGTTCCTCTGCTCCACCCATGCCGGCTACATCACCGGGCAGAACATCCTGATGGACGGCGGCGTCAATCCGTCGGCATTCTGACCAGGGTCAACACAGCGGAAAGGGGACGGCGCTGCCGGCCCCCGACGCGAGACTGAACCGACCCGGCGATGGGCGGAGCGACGTCCGCCTTACACCAGGAAGTCGTTGGCACCGAGCTGGGCGACCGTCAGATTCTCGATCACCAGCTTGTGGCCCGCACCGAGCAGGTCGGCAAAGTCGATCTCGACATTGCCGCCCACATCCGACATTCGCGCGGCCACATCGGCGAAGCTGCCGAGCCCCGCGATCTGACGGAGATCGATGCGATCCAGTTCGCCGCCAGTGACGCCGGAGAAGTCGGTGATCGCGTCCGTGCCCGAGGCGAACACGAAAAGGTCCGCGCCGCCATCGCCGGTCATGCTGTCGTTACCGACACCGCCATCGAGGCGGTCCTTGCCATTCCCGCCGAGCAACCGGTCGTCCCCGGCTTTGCCCTCCAGCACGTCGTTGCCATTATCGCCGCCCAGCGTGTCGTTGCCGTCCACGCCGCTCAGCCTGTCGTCGCCTTCGCCGCCGTAGAGCCGATCGTTGCCCTGCTGACCCTGCAGGAAATCGTTGCCTTCGCCGCCGAAGAGCTGATCGTCGTCGTTGCCGCCCTGGAGCCTGTCATCGTCCTGGCCGCCCTCGATGTAGTCGTTGCCGCGTTCGCCGCGGACGGTATCGTTGCCCGCGAACACAAAGATGTAATCGCCTCCGTCTGTCCCGACGCGCAGGTCGTCGTCCGGCGTGCCCTCGATGGGCGATGCCGGAATCAGGAAGCTTGCCACGAGCGGGTCGTGGTCGCTGGTCTGGTCGGCGAATTCCGAATTGATCCGGACCACGTCGAAGTTGACGCCCGGCATGAGGGCCGCCGTTGCGAGCACATGGTCGAGGGTCTGCGAATTGCCATCGAACACATAGTCATAACGCTCGTCCTCCGGCAGTAGGTCGAGGAGGTCGCTGAGCACGGCAGTGCCGCCCGAAACAAATTCGGCGACCGCCGCGATCGGATCCTCGCCGGGGACATCGTAGTCCGTGACGGTTGCGGTGCCCTTGACGACCTGCATGGGCTCTTCCCATGGAAATTCGTTCAGATCGCCGGCGACAATCACCTTCGCATCCGGATCGGATGCGAGCATGGCATCGACGAAGTTGTTGACGACCTGGGCCTGCGCCGCACGCTGCACCTCGCCGGCATTGAACGGCGGCTGATCGCTGCCGAGCAAAGGCGCGCTGCCGCCCTTGGAGGAGAAGTGGTTGTTGACGATCGTCACATCCTTGCCGTTGAACGTGAAGGTCGCCACGAGCGGCGGACGCGAATCGTAGAAGGGGTTGTCGGGATTTGTCTGCTGGTCGATATAGGACGACGAGAGCAGCGTGCCGTCGGGCGCGATCGTCCCGACCGAACCGGCCTGCACATCGACGCGGTCCGCCCGGTAGAGGAAGGCCGTGCGGATATTGCCGCCGGGCTGTCCGCCATTCGTATCGTCGCCGATGAAGGTGTTGTCGATGAATTCGTAGACCGGGCCGCCGGCCGCGACGATGGCGTCGATCAGCTGCTGCAGCGTCTCGTTGGCGGCAACGGCCGCCGACCCCTCGCCGCCGACCGTCCCGTCATTGTCCTGGATTTCCTGCAGGGCAATGATGTCCGGCGCTTTCAGCCGGTCAACGATCTCCGCGGCGATCGTGTCGAAACGGCTCTGCGGATCGTTGGCGTCGAGATTCTCGGCATTGTAGCTGGCAACCGTCAGCCGGTCGGCGTCGCCCTGTAGCGCCGTCGTTTCCTTGGTAAGCGTGCTGGGCTCATCGACGGTGAAGGCCTGCGTCGCGACCACCTGGTAGTTTCCGAAGTCGTAATTGACGATGCCGACGACATCACCCAGGCGGGCGCCGACATTGACGCCGGGAGAGCTAAATCCGGCCAGCACGCCGTTGTCGTCGTCGATCTGGACGCGCTCGGGATTGAAATCCCCGCCCGAGGTGTTGGTGTCGCCGAAATCGGGCGCGCCCGGCTCGATGAGCAGGTTGCCGCGATCGGTCTGGCCGGTCGCGGACGTGCCGTTGGACGGCTCGTCGTCGTTGTCGACGACCGTGAAAATCTCGCCGAAGCTCGTGGTCGGCCCGGTGGCGACCGCTTCCTTGACCACCACCAGCATGCCTTCGAGGCTCTCGAAGAACTTGCCGGCCGCAATATTGCTTTCGGTCGGCGGGATCAGCCCGCCGATCCCGCCGATCTGGACGGGAGCGATGGCCGGACCCTCGCCCAGATCCGCGAATTCGCTCACCGTGATCTCGGTGGTCGAGAAGCTGCCCGGGGCGGCGCCCGACGGCACGAATTCCGAAATCGTGCCGGTCACCTGCACCAGCCGGCCGACCTGCGGCAGCGCGCCGGACGGCATGAAGACGAAGATCGCATCCGATGTCGCCGCGTTGCCGTCGCCCGCCGGATCCTGAATGTAGAATCCGCGGCTGCCGTTGGTATCCAGGGCGGTGACCACGCCCTGCAGCGTCTGAATCGTTCCGGCAAAGGCCGAGATATGGCCATTGCCCTGGATTTCCGAGATGGTGTGGGTGATGGGCGGCAGCGCCGACGCGGTCGTGAAATCGAGCTCGTTCTGCGCGATGCCCGCAAAGTCGTTGCCGCTGGCGTCCTCGAACGCTCCGGCATCGACGATCACGTCATAGGCCGTCGCCGCCGCAAGGTCGGCGGTCGGATCGATCGTCACGACATTGCCGCTGATCGTGACCTGCGGGTCGTTGACGGCGATCATGCGGACATCGCCCGCCCCGTCCGTGATCGTGATGAAGCCGGTTCCCGCCTGCACGGTTTCGCTGAAGGTCAGCACGATGTCGGCGGAGGCGTCCGTTCCGGTCGCATCGTCGGCAGGATTCGAGGAGACCAGCGCGGGCGGCGGCGTTTCCGAGCCGCCCAGTTCGAGGCTCGCGATGTTGATGTTGTCGATGCCGACCCATTCGTCATTGCCCCCGGCATTGACGGTCATGACGCGGACCTGAACCTGGCCCTGGTTGTCGGCGTCGTCGGGAAGAGTCACGTCGATATGCGTGACGAGCGGAGATGAGGCGTCGGTCGCGTCCGCGAGATAGCCGCCGGGCACGTTGGTCCAGGCTCCCGAATTGCCGATGCGGTACTGGACATTGATCTGCTGGGTCGCGTTGTCGGCCGACTCGAGATCGCGAACGTCGAATTGCACGTTGATGTCCTGGCGCCCCGTCGCATCGAGATAGAAGACGAGGTAGGGCGCATCCGCCGTGCCGGACCCGGCCAGCGCGATTGTCGAATCGGTGAGCTCGAACTCGGCCACGCCGCCGGTGAAGAACGATGCGGGATTGGTCTGGTTGGCATTGACGTCGAGGACGGTGCTGTCGCCGGTGATTGTCCGCGGGTCGGCATCCGTCACGGTCACGAGATCGTCGCCGCGAAAGCCCTGGATGCTGGGCACGCCAGACCAGTCGTCATTGGCGGTCAGAAGCGCGTTGTTGCTCCAGTTCTGGACGAGCGCACCGGCGCTCAATGGATGGTAGTTCGACGACATGGCTTAAATCTCCCGACGCCCTGGGTATTGGACCGGGCGCAAACAAAACCGCTGTCGATGAACGGCAGGCAACGTCCATGTGACGTTTTCAAGTTGCACTCGGGTTTTTGCCGGAACGCAAAAAGCAAAGGGGCCGGCGATGCCGGCCCCCGACGCGCTACCGAACTCCGCACAGCAAGAGGGATTCGAAACTTCCCTCTCCGAAACTAGACGAGGAAATCGTTCGCGTTGAGCTGCGCGACCGTGACGTTCTCGATCACCAGCTTGTGGCCAACGCCGAGCAGATCGGTGAAGTCGATTTCCACATTGCCGTTGACGTCCGACATCCGCGCCAAGACATCGGCGAAATCCGACAGTCCAGCAACAGGGCGCAGATCGATGCGATCGAGCTCCCCGCCGGCCACCCCGGAGAAGTCGGCAATCGTGTCCGCCCCCGTCGCGAAGACGAACAGATCGGCGTCCGCGCCGCCGGTCATGGTGTCGTCGCCCAGGCCGCCATTGAGCAGATCCTGGCCGGCGCCGCCGAACAGATCGTCGGCCCCCTTGCCGCCCGTGACGGTGTCGTTGCCGCCCTCGCCCGACAGAATGTTATCGCCGTCGGTGCCGGTCAGCTTGTTGGCGAGGTCGTTGCCGACGCCTTCGACAGCCGCGCCGACGAGCTGCAGGTTCTCGAGATTGGCGCCCAGCGCATAGTCGATCGTGCTGCGCACCGTGTCGGCGCCTTCGGCCGCCTGCTCGACCACCAAATCGGCGAGAGCATCGACGAGGTAGACGTCGTCGCCGTCGCCGCCGATCATGACGTCGATGCCGGCGCCGCCGTCCAGCGTGTCGTTGCCGTCGCCGCCGAGCAGCTGATCGTTGCCGATCTTGCCGTCGAGGAGGTCGTTTCCGTCCTCGCCGAGCAGCGTATCGTTGCCGTCGACGCCCCTGAGCGTGTCGTTGCCCTCGCCCCCGAAGAGCTGGTCGTCGCCCTGCTGGCCCAGGAGAAGGTCACTGCCCTGATCCCCGAACAGCTGGTCGTTGTCGTTGCCGCCCTTGAGCGTGTCGTCTCCGACCAGGCCGAAGAGGCGGTCGCTGCCTTTGCGACCGTCGATGTCGTCGTCGCCGACGGTACCGTCGATCGCTTCGCCAGCCGCCGAACCGACGATGGCCGGCGACTCGAACACCACGTCGTCGCGGAAGTTCAGGTTCTCGATCCGCTCGTCGAGCTCCATGCCGGTGTCCGCCTGGTCGAACGCTGTATCCGGCGTGCCGTGGAAGGCCTGCATGTAGTCGCCGAGCGCAGCCTGCTCGCGCACGACATTGGACGGAATGTTCGGATCGTCGTTGAAGTCGAGCGACTCGTCGATCGGGTCCGACAGCGTTCCGTCGTCGAAGATGTACCGGAAATTGGAGCCGTTCGCCCGCATCGGATAGCTGTCGCCGCCATCGGCGGTGAAGTCCGCCGTGACCACCGAGATCAGGTTCGGCGCGCCTGCGACCACCACGCCGTTCTCAACCACCCTGGCGATGACATTGCCCTGCTCGTCGATGAGCGTGACGTTCACCACGCGCGTCCCCGCCGGCCGGTCGGGATCGTAGGAGAACTTCACGCCGCCGATCTGCGGGAAGCGGCCATTGTTCGGCAGGGCCGCGACACCGTGATTGAGGATGTTGAGCAGGCCCTGGGCATCCGTGTCGAACACCATCAGCCGGTTGTTGAAGCGCATCGAGTTCTCGATATCGAGCTGCGAAACGCCGCCTTCCGACTTGCCGACCGCCGGATTCGCGGGAGGCGGCAGCTTGTCGACTGTGCCATCGACCGGATCGGGCGGCGAAATCGTGCCGATCTGAGCCCGGATGCCGCCGCCGTTCTTGAGCGAGACGATGAACGCGTCATCGCCCAGCGCGTCACGCGCCGCATAGGCATAGGAATCGGCCGACAGGTTGCCGAGATTGGTCTCCTGATTGCGGACGAAAAGCCGTTCGCCCTCGAGATACACATTCGTGTAGCCGAGCACGTTGCCGTCCTTGACCTCGATCACGTCCTGGACGGCATCCACCAGATCGCGGACCTTGTCGCCCTTGGTGCCTTCGGCGAAAGCGGTGTCGTCAAGGTCGGCTTCGTCGACGCCCCAGGCTTCCGCCACGTTTTCCTCGGTCGATGCGTAGGCGCCGTTGATCGCCTGATTTTCCGAAACGCTGTCGAGGATGATGTTGCCGTCGGCATCGAAATCGACAACGAGCCGCCCGAGATAGGTGTATTCGTTGTCGGTGTTGACGATCAGCGTGGTCTTGCCGTCGGCGTCGGTCACCTGCAGCGGATAATCGCCGGCAAAGTTCGCGGCATGTCCCGGGAAATCGACCGCCTCGTCGTCGGCATCGCCGAGCCGCGTATTCGATCCGGCCGACAGGATGATATCGACGCCCTTGAGCTTGGTCGCGAGCAATTGCTCGTTCGCGATCACCTGCAGATGCGCCATCAGTATGATCTTGTTGATGCCCTCGGCGATCAGTTCGTCGACGATCGGCTGGATTTGCGCGGCCAGCAGGTCCATGTCGTCGCTCTCGCCGTTCGGGCCGAGCCCGGTCGGGAAGCCCTTCACCTCCGTGCCGCTGGGCGAGGAGATCGATTCAAGCATCTGCGTCGTCACCGCAACCAGGCCGATCTTCTCGCCGCCCTTTTCGACAACGGTCGCGGGTGCGATGCGGCCCTTCATCGTGCTGGCGTCCGGCACCAGCGTCGCATCGGAGCCGTCCAGCGTGTTGGTGAACCGGGGATTGAGAGCGGTGTCGCCGGAAAAATCGAGATTGGCGGACATGTAGGGGAACGTGGCGCCGACCCAGCCGCCGCTTGGCGTGAACGAGGCCGCAAACGCGTTGGAACCGAGATCGAATTCGTGGTTTCCGATCGTCGACGCCTCGACGCCCAGCACGTTGTGAATGGCCGTATCAACCGCACCGATCGGCACCACCGAATTTAACGGGATGTTGGATCCGGACACCTCATTCAGCACCGGGATGACGCTCGCATCCGTGCCGGCCGCAAGGAACGGGCCGGGCAGGAAATTGTCGCCGCCCGACAGAATGAGCGTGTTGGCGAAATCGTCGTCGAATGCGTCGATAAGCGCCGCAAGATTTGGCGCGGTCTCCGCGGCCAGCAGGCCCGCCTCGCCGTCCGACAGGTGCAGGAGTTGCAGCGTGAAGGTCTTGGGCTCGACGGTGTAGATCTCGATCGTGCCGCTGATCTCGTTCGTCGTCACCATCAGGGCTTCGCCCGTCGGGCTGTCGACCGCCTCGATATACTGGACGGTTTCCGGCCCGAGATGTGTGGTTGAGGACGGCACGTAGGTCGTGAAGGTCGCGTTCGCGGGATCGGTCACGTCATAGACCATCACGCCGCCCTCACGCTCGAGCGCGACGAAGGCGTAGAAGCGGCCGCCGACATTGTGCACCGCGATGCTTTCCGGCTCGGGCCCCTTCTCGTCCGAGCGCGCGTCGAAGGTCGAGGCGTCGCCGGTCTGGTTGTTGTTGAAGAGATCGGGAAATTGCTCGGCGATGATCGCCTCGAACTCGCCGCCACTCTCGAAGACCTTGGTCACCGTGCCGTCGGCGCCCTGCTGGAAAATGGTGAAGCCGCGGCCGCCAAAGGTTACGATCTCCTCGACGATCCCATCGTTGTCAGGGTCGCTGTCGTAGGTGGAGACGTTGAGGCGCCCGGCATTGTCGTCGTTGTCATAGTCCGCCTCGCCCGCCGGCGGTGCGGGAATCGAAGGATCAAGACCGTCGAAATCCTTCAGGCGCTGCACGTCGCTGTCGTCGCTGCGCGCATCGCCCTCGTTGGCGGTGGCGAAATAGGTCACGCCGCCGAAGGTCCAGCTCGCAACCGCGTCTGGCATCAGCAGGCCCTTGATCGGGGCGGTGTGCAGGAAAATCGCCCCGCTGCTGCCGGCACCGTCGCGATCCGAATAATCGCTTTCGTTGCCTTCGAGGCTGTGATCGACAAAGCCGAGCGGAACGATGCGCTCCAGGACCGGCGTGGTGCCGGAAATGTCGAATTCCGCGACCGAATTCGCCTCCTGCAGGGTGACGAAGGCCGTCTTTCCGTCCTGGGTAATCGTGATGTATTCGGGCTCGATATCCGCGGAAGCGGAGCGGCCCGGCGTGATGCGCACGCCCTGGGCGCGCAAGGCATCCTCGAATCCGTCGAAGGCGCCAAATCCCGCGCTCTGGACCGACGCATTGGCCACGCCGGCCGAGAGGTCGACCAGCGAGATCGAGCCGGGAGCATCGCCGATCTCGTTGTCGTCGTCGTCGAGCGCGCGCTCGCCTTCGTTGGCGACCAGGAGCTTCTTGCCATCCGCCGTGAAGACCAGCATGTCGGGCAGTGCGCCGACCTCGACGATCTTGAGAAGATCGCCCGTCGAGGCGGAATAGAACGCGACAAAGCCGGGATCGCTCTTGACCGCGTTCTCCACCGCGACAGCAACAAGCCCGTTCGACACGGCGACGGAATTGATCCCGCCGAAGGATGAGAAGGCGTTGATATCGGCGGCGACATCGATTTCGCCGACCTTGGTCAGATTGGTCGGGTCCGACATGTCGACGATGTCGAGCGAGCCGAGCGGTGCCTCGGTGATGGCGTCCTCGAAATTCTTCATGACGAAGAGCTGCTTGGTGCCCTTGTCATAGGCGGCGATCTCGGCGGTCTCTTCGCCGAGCCCGGTCGCATAGGAGCCGATGGAGGTGATGGTGAGCGCGTCCGTTCCGGCCGGCGTCGTGGTCGAACCGGTCAGCGTTGAGTCGGCCTGATCCTGAATGATGGTGCCGTCGATTTCGATTGGCATACGCGCTCCCCTGTATTCTGGCTGAAAAGCAAGGCGGGTTTCGCGAGTGCGAAGACTCGCGAGCGCGCGGATATGAGAAGGGCCGGGTAACAGATGGATGACACGCACGTGACCGCTGGAAGTTGCGGCAGGGATGCAACACCTTGGCCTCCATGCCCCTCGCGCGAGGGCTCAAAAGGGCGCTGCCGGGCTTGCCGCGCGCGGCCAGTCCGCGCATGATCCGCCCCTTTTTATGGGCCGATTCATCGGCTTGATGGGGGGAAAATAATGAAACTTGTTCGCTACGGGCCCGCGGGCCGCGAAAAGCCGGGGATCGTCGATGCCGACGGAAATATCCGCGATCTGTCCCGGATCGTGCCCGATATCGCCGGCGAGACCCTATCCCCAGCGGGGCTCGCGAAAATCCGCAAGGCCAATATCCACAAGCTGAAAGTGGTCCCCGGCCGGCCCCGGCTCGGCCCCTGCGTCGGCGGCACCCGCAACTTCATCGCCATCGGGCTCAACTATTCCGATCATGCCGCCGAAGCCGGCATGCCGATCCCGAAGGAGCCGATCATCTTCAACAAGGCGCCGTCCTGCATCTGCGGCCCGAACGACAATACGATCATCCCGAAGGAATCGACCAAGCTCGACTGGGAAGTGGAGCTCGCGATCGTGATCGGCAGCCGCGCCCGCTATCTCGCCAAGGATCGCGCGATGAGCGTGGTGGCAGGCTATTGCACGGCCAACGACGTCTCCGAGCGTGAATTCCAGATCGAGCGCGCCGGACAATGGACCAAGGGCAAGAGCTGCGAAACCTTCGGCCCGCTCGGACCGTGGCTCGTCACCAAGGATGAGATCAAGGATCCGCAGAATCTCGACATGTGGCTGGACGTCAACGGCGAGAAGCGCCAGCGCGGCAACACCAGAACGATGATTTTCGGCGTAGCCCATATCGTCTGGTATTGCTCGCAATTCTTCGTCATGGAGCCCGGCGACGTGATCGTCACCGGCACCCCGCCCGGCGTCGGGCTCGGCATGAAACCGCCGCAATTTCTCAAGGCGGGCGATGTCGTGACGCTCGGGATCGAGGGGCTTGGCGAGCAGAAGCAGAAGGTGGTCGCGTTCAGGAAGTAATCGAGGCCTGGCGGCGAAAGCCTTCGGGGGGGACGCCCCCAAAGGCCCCGCTGGAATGGTATTGGCCTACTGGCTGCCGCGCAGGGCCGAGAGAATGCCGGCGGCCCCCTGGGCGCGTTCCTGGGCCGCAATGGGCGCCTGGGCGGCCGGGCTGGCGGAGGGAGCCCCTCCGCCCCGCCGGACCGCCGTTTGCTCAACGGTCCGGCGCGTCGGCTCGGGCTGCGGCAGGATCGACATGGGCTTGGAGATGGGCTCGGAGGCGGACATGCCTCCGCGCGCGGCGATATCCTGACGCCCCGCCGGCCGCCGAGCAGCCTCCGCTGCGTGCCGAGGCTGTGGTAGTCGCGCGCCCCCAGGCGTTTCCGCAGGGTCTGACGCCGCCACGTAAATCGGGGGCGGCAGGAAGCCGGAGGGCGGCACGCCGAACGTCGCTTCTCCGCCCTGCGCCGCCACGGTCGCCGCCAGGACGAGGCCCGCAATGCCCATGCTTCTGATCATCGGCGCACCCCCTCCCCCGGCCAGAGCGCTCCAGGGCGTTACCAGTCTCTAAACAGGGATGGTTAATGGTCCGTTATCGCGTTTCCGCCTCACCACCAGCGATGGAAGTGATGCACCGGCCCATGGCCCTTGCCGATCGACAGCCGGTCGGAGGCGGCGATGGCCGCGGTCACATAGGCCTTGGCCTCGCGAACGCTCTCCGCGAGATCGAGTCCCTTGGCAAGCCCGGCCGCAATTGCCGACGAGAGCGTGCAACCGGTGCCGTGGGTGTTCGACGTCGCAACCCGCCCGGCCGCGAGCCGGGCGACGGCGTTCGGCTCCACCAGCAGATCGACGCTTTCCGCACCCGAAGCGTGTCCACCCTTGACCAGAACGGCGCGGCAGCCGAGCGCGAGAATTCTCTCGCCCTGCTCGCGCATCTCGCTCTCGCTGGTCGCGACGGCCGTCTCGAGGATGGCGGCTGCCTCCGGAAGGTTCGGCGTGACGACGAGCGCGCGCGGAATGAGAATCGTGCGCAGCACCGCGATCGCTTCCGGCGCCAGCAGACGGTCGCCCGAGGCAGCCACCATCACCGGGTCAAGCACGACATTCGTCTGCCGGTATTGCGCGAGCCCGTCCGCCACCGTGCGGATGGCGTCCGGCTGCGAGAGCATGCCGATCTTCACCGCCCCGACGGCGAGATCGGAAAATACCGCATCGATCTGCGCCGCGATGAAAGCCGGCGGAACGTCGTGGATGGCGGTGACGCCGCGCGTGTTCTGCGCGGTCAGGGCCGCGATGACGGACGCGCCGTAGACACCGAGTGCGGAAAAGGTCTTGAGATCGGCCTGAATGCCCGCGCCGCCGCCCGAATCCGACCCGGCGATGGTTACGGCGATGGGTGTCCTCATGCGCCTTTCCGCTCCGCCAGCGCACGATCCACGATGCCGCGCAAAATCGCCGCCGCCCGCTTCGGTTCCGGCGCGCGGGAGAGCGCGGAAATGACGGCGATGCCGTCTGCGCCCGCGGCGATCACCGCCGCCGCATTTCGCTCGTCGATGCCGGCGATGGCGCCCGCAGGCATATCCGGGGCGCGCTTGCGGATCATCTCCGAAAGCGCGCGCAGGCCATCCGTCCCGATCGGCGGGTCGGGATTGTCCTTGGACGCGGTCGCAAACACGCCGCCGATGCAGACATAGTCGAGCAATTCCAGCCGCGCGGCCCGCACCTGCTCCTCCGTCTTGATCGACAGGCCGATGATCGCGTCGGGTCCGAGCAGTCGCCGCGCGTCGGCGACCGGCATGTCGTCCCAGCCGACATGCACGCCATCGGCCTGTGCGGCGAGCGCGACATCGACCCTGTCATTGATGACCAGAGGGACACCCGATCCTTCCAGCGCCGCGCGGATGGCACGCGCCGATTCAATCATCAGGCGGGTCGAGGACGCCTTGTCGCGCAACTGGATCAGGGTCGCGCCGCCCGCCGCCAATTCGCGCGCAAGCGCGGCGAGATCGCGTCCGTCCGAATGCTGCGGATCGACAAGCGCGTAAAGGCGAAGATCCGGACGCATTCAGGACACCCGGGCCCGCGCGGAAAGCGTTTCCGCGTCGAGACGATAGAGTGCGTCGAGAATGGTGGCGGCGAAGCTGCCCGGTCCCTCCGACCGCTTGCCCGCGATCTCGCCCGCAATGTTGAGCATCAGGAGTGCCGCAACGGCGGCGGCAAAGGGATCGTCGTCCACCGCAAGACAAGCCGCCGTGAGCGCGGAAGCCGCGCAGCCCATTGCGGTGACATGGGCCATGAAGGGATGGCCATTCGCAACGGTGGCGATGCGCGTGCCGTCGGTCACGATGTCGGCTGCGCCCGTCAGCGCCAGGACCGTGCCATGCTCCCCCGCATGCGCGACCAGGTTGGACGGTATCGGCTCCAGGCCCGACACGGCGCAGAATTCCGGACCGTTGAGCCGGACGATGGCGGGCCTGCGCGCCAGCAGTGCGCGCGCAAAGCGTGTCCGCGCATCCGAGCGGTCGATCAGGACGGGATCGAGCACCCAGGGGCGCTGCATGCCGGCTGAGACCGACAACGCGACATCCACAGCGCCGCGCCGTTCCTCATCGAAGGTGCCGAGATTGACTAGCAGCGCATCGGCACACGCGACGAAATCCCCAACCTCCTCCGGCGAGGTCGTCATCGTGGGCAACGCGCCCGCGGCCAGCAGCACATTCGCGGTAAAGGCCTGCGCGACCGTATTGGTGATGCAATGCACGCGCGGATGGCCCGCGCGCAGGCGCGCAAGAACATCGCCCGCCCGCTTCGTCAGGTCGCCGGCAGCGCCCCTGGCATGACCCGTCTTCGTGGACACCAGCATCTCTGCTCCCTCCGCCGGCATAACCCGGATCAGGTTCGACGGGTTGGCGTCCTGCGCCTCTCAGTCCGCCGGACGGCCCGGCGGACACCCCGCGAGATTGCGCGGTCTACCTAGTCGCAACGGCGGCGCAGGGCAAGGCTTCGCGCCGTTTGCACCTGCGAAGCCGCGGGCGCTATGGTTGCGCCGCCGGCTTCGTGAGGACATTTCCATGCGCCGTCTGACGCTCGCCACAGCCCTCCTCCTGCTCGCTCCGGCCGCCGCCTTCGCCCATGCCGGTGAAGGAATTGCAGGTGGCTTTGTCGGCGGCTTTCTGCATCCGCTGCTCGGCCCCGACCATGTGGCGGCAATGGTTGCGGTCGGCCTGTGGGGCGCCTTCCTTGGCGCTCCCGCGATCGTCCTGCTGCCGGTCATCTTTCCCCTCGTGATGGCCTGCGGCGGCATTCTCGGAATTCTGGGCGTGCCCCTGCCCGGGGTCGAGATCGGCATCGCGCTGTCGGCGGCCGTGCTCGGTCTGATGGTCGCGCTGGCGGCGCGGCCGCCGCTCTGGGTTGCCGCGCTCATCGTCGGCACCTTTGCAATCTTCCACGGCTATGCACACGGCGCCGAATTCCCGGACGGCGCCGATGCCGTGGCGTTCTTCGCGGGCTTTGTGATCGCGACCGGCCTTCTGCATCTGTGCGGCATCGCTTTCGGGTTGCTTGCCTCCTGGCCGAATGGCCGCATCGCCGTGCGGCTCGCCGGCAGCGCGATTGCGGCGGCCGGCATCGTGTTTCTGGTGCAGCTTGCATGATGCGGATGCGGGCGGCGTTCGCCGCCCTTGTGCTGCTCGCGGCGCCGGAGGCGGCGCAGGCGCATGTCGTGATCGAAGGCATGAGCGGGTTTTCCGGCGGATTGCTGCATCCCTTGCTCGTGCCCGCACACATCCTTGCGCTGCTGGGAGGCGGGCTGATGGCGGGTTGCCAGTCCAGGCGCGACGGGATTGCACTGATCGCGATCTTCGCGGGCTCGCTCGGGGTCGCATCGGGCCTCGTCGCGACAGCCTATGCGGCACAGGAGCCCGGACTGGTCCTGCTTGCGGCCACTGCGATCGCAGGTCTCGGCGCAGCCTATGGCCGCCCGCTGCCGCTGCCGGCGAGCGCAATCGTGGTCGGGCTCGTTGCCATCGCGCTTCTGCTCGATTCCGTACCGGCGGTGCCGTCCCGCGCGGAGACCATGCTGGCGCTCTCGGGGACCGCGCTGACCGCCATCGCCCTGTTTGCGTTCGTGACCATGCTGTCCGTGGCCGCGAGGCCCGGCTGGCCGCGGACCGGGATCCGCATTGCGGGCTCATGGTGCGCGGCGAGCGCGCTGCTCGTTCTCGTCGCGCAACTGGCGCGATGAATGTCCCCCGGCTTGTCAAGCCGCCGCGATTTTGCTGGATTGCGGGGCGCCCGGGAGCGGGCTGGAGGCAGGAATGATTCCGTTTTTCGTCCAGATCAAGTGTCAGCTCGGCAAATCGTACGAAGTCGCCAATCATCTGGCCGATGCCGAAATCGCCTCGGAAATCTATTCCACCGCCGGCCATTACGACCTGCTGTGCAAGTTCTACGTCGACGAAAAGACCGATATCGGCCATTTCGTGAACGAGAAGATCCAGGTCATTCCGGGCATCCAGGACACGCTGACCATCATCACCTTCAAGGCGTTCTGATCGCGGATCAGCCGGGGCCCGGCTGGCCCTCGACCTCATGCGGCCGCTTCAGGCCGAGCTGCCGCTCGCGGTAGATCACGAACAATCCCGCGCCGACCACGATCACCGAGCCGATGAACACGAGCAGGTGCGGGACCTCGCCGAACACGAAATAGCCGAGCAGAAAGACCCAGAGCATGATCGTGTAGCCGAATGGCGCAACGAGCGACGCGGGCCCGAAACGGTAGCTCTCGGTCAGCAAAATATGCGCGATGCCGCCGAATATGCCGGTCGCGATCAGCGCCGCCAATTGCATCGGCGTCGGCCAGACCCAGCCGAAAGGCAGCGTGGCCAGTCCGGCTATGGCGCAGATGATGGAGAAGTAGAACACGATCGAGGCCGTCGTCTCGCTGTCGGTCAGCCGGCGCGTCTGGATCACCGCGCCCGAATTGAACACGGCGGCCCCGATCGCGCACAGGCTGCCGATCGCAGCCACGCTGTATGCCGCCCCCGAGAAGATCGAGAGATTGAATTGCGGCCAGAGCATCACGAGCACGCCGAAAAAGCCGATGAAGACCGCCGTCCAGCGATAGAGCCGCACGTGCTCGTTCAGATAGATTGCCGACAGGGCAACGGTGATGAAGGGCGAGGCGAACGAGATCGCAGTGGCCTCGACCAGCGGCAAGCGCGCCAGCGAGGCAAAGTTCAGGAACATGCCGCCGATGCTGAACAGACCGCGCCCGACATGCCCGAGCGGCCGCTTGGTGCGGACGGCATCGCGCAATTCGCCGCGCCAGGCATAGACAAGGACGACCGGGATGATGGCGAAGAAGGCGCGAAAGAAGACGACCTGCCCGACAGGCACCACCTCGCCGGCATAGCGCACGAGGGTCGACATCCCCGCGAACAGAACCGACGCGACCAGCGTCAGCGTGATGGCGCGCAGCACATTCACGATGGCAGTCCCGCGATGCTACCTGCGCTGCGGCCGCGGCGGCCCCTCGACCGGCGGCAGCGACTTGAGATAGGCCGCCATCGCTGCCCGATCGGACGCCGGCAATTGCGAGACATTGCGGATGACGGGCACCATCGAGCCGAGAATCGGCCGTCCGTCCGGCTTGTCGCCGAATTCGAAAAACTGCGCGATGTCATCCTCGGACCAATTGCCCAGCCCGGCCTGGGTGATGTTCGGAACCCACCCCTGGCCTTCCAGATCGGGACCGCCCGCGAATCTCTGGCGGACCACGATGCCTCCGAGAACATTGCGCGGCGAATGGCATTCGGCGCAATGGCCCGGGCCGTTGACGAGGTATGCGCCGCGATTCCATTGCGTTGTCTGCGCGGCATCGGGCCGGAACGGACGGCCGTCGAGGAAGAAAAGCTTCCAGAGGCCCAATGCCCGCCGGATATTGAAGGGGAACCCCAGTTCATGCTCCTGCACGCGCCCTTGCTCGGCCGGGAGCGTCCTGATGTAGGCGAAGAGATCGCGCAGATCGGGGATGCTCATGCGCTGGTACGAGGTGTAGGGAAAGGCCGGATAATAGTGTCGCCCGTCGGGCGAGGTGCCCTTCTGCATCGCGGTGACAAACTGCGCCTCGGTCCAGCCGCCGATGCCGTCGCGGCGGTCCGACGAGATGTTTGGGACATGGAAGGTGCCGAATGGCGATTTCAGCGCGAGCCCGCCGCCGAGCCGCGTGCGATCGTCCTGACCGGGCGTCGCATGGCAGGACGCGCAGCCGCCGGCGAAGAACATGGTCTTGCCGTTCGCGAGATCGGGCGTGTGCGCGCCGAGCGCGCTTTCCGGCACGGTCTT
Source organism: Pseudorhodoplanes sp. (assembly GCA_013388965.1). GTDB lineage: Bacteria > Pseudomonadota > Alphaproteobacteria > Rhizobiales > Xanthobacteraceae > Pseudorhodoplanes. The sequence goes on from JACAEG010000258.1 coordinate 21,298, forward strand.
CGGGATCGTGGCCAGCCAGAACAGGCCGGCGCCGATCAGGCCAAGCGCGAAGACAGCAACAGCCATTCTGCGAAGCATCAGGCGTCTCTTGCGACGTCATGGCCGGGCCGCCGCGTCTGCGACGGGACCCGGCAAATCGTCTCTTGCAATGAAGGATGCGCGGGTCGGGCCCGCGCATGACAGGCGTATGGCGCCGCTTTCAGTTCTTGATCAGATAGGCCTCGTGGCAGCCGTCACATTGCTTGCGGATTTCGGCATAGGCCGGCTTGAGCGTGTCCACGCTGGTGATCTTGCCGCGAAGGCCGGCCGCGTCCTGTCCGAGCTTGGCGAAGCGCGCATCGAAAGCCGGCTTCTCCGTCCAGATCTTGTCGGACGTTCGGAAATCCTCGCCGGGCTTGGTGCCGGAGACCGATCCGGGGGGAAACAGCGCAGGGAGCTTCTGCGTGCTTTCGACGAACTGCGTCAGCGCGGCATTGACCTTCGCCTGATCGTAGGCCTCCTGTCCGCGCTGCATGCGATTGAGCGACCCGTAGATGAAGCTGCCCATCGCCTTCATCTGGTCGCGCCGCGCGGCAATCGGATCGGATTGCGCGACGACAGCAGACGTCGTGATCGCGACGGCGGTGGCGGCAATGGCGGCGATGACAATCGAGCGAACCTGCATCTGGCTTCCCCTGCTGGCGGGCAGCCCGACTGCGGCCCGCATTCGAACAGGAATTATTCTAGGGCCGCCGCGCCGTTCCATGAAGAGCGCGATTCACCTTCCGGCGCGCCCTCACGGGTTGTTGACCCATCATCGACTGCGGCGGGTCGCCACAGCTACATGCTGATCGCGCGCTTGCCGTCCTGGATGGCGGACCAGACGCGCTGGGGCGTGGCCGGCATGTCGATCCGGGACACGCGATAGGCCCGCCACAGCGCATCGATAATGGCATTGATGACGGCCGGACAGGAGCCGATGGCGCCCGCCTCGCCCGCGCCCTTGAAGCCGAGCGGATTGTTCTTGCAGGGCACGTTACGGGTCTCGAAGGACACATTCGGCATGTCCCTGGCGCGCGGCATGGCATAGTCCATGAAGCTCGCGGTCAGCAACTGCCCGGTATCCGCGTCGTAGACCGTGTTCTCCATCAGCGCCTGGCCGACGCCCTGCACCGTGCCGCCATGCACCTGCCCCGCCAGCATGAGCGGATTCAGCGTCACGCCGAAATCGTCGACGATCACGTAATTGACGATCTCGGTTTCGCCGGTCGCCTCGTCGATCTCGACCTCGGCGATGTGGGTGCCGTTCGGATAGGTCGCGCCGGGCGGCGCGAAGGCATCGGCGGCGGTCAGCTTGTCGGGCGTCGCCTCGGGTCGTGCGGCCACATCGGCAAAGGAAATCGCGCGGTCGGTGCCGACGACGCGGATCACGCCGCCTGCGAATTCCACGTCGCCCGGGCTCGCCTCGAGCGCATCGGCGGCCAGTTCCCTGAGATTGTCGGCGAGCTTTTTCGTCGCCATCGAAACCGACGCGCCGCCGGAGGGGATCGAACTCGATCCGCCGGTGCCCATCCCGGTCGCTATGCGGTCGGTGTCGCCCTGCACCATGCGGATGCGCTCGGGCGGCAGGCCGAGCTGTTCGTGGATGAGCTGTGCATAGGAGGTGTCGTGCCCCTGCCCGATCGATTGGGTGCCGATCAGCAGCGTGATCGTGCCGTCCTTCTCGAGCGTGAGCCTCGCCGTTTCCGGGCCGTTCGAGCCGCAGGCTTCGATATAGGTCGCAAGCCCGATGCCGCGCAGTTTGCCTTGGCGCCTGGCATGCTGGGCGCGCTTCCTGAAGCCGTCCCAGTCGGCGGCTTCCTGGGCGCGCGCCAGGTGGCCTGCGAATTCGCCGGTATCGTAGACCTTGCCGGTTGCCGTCTCATACGGCATCGCGCTCGGCTTGATGAAATTCTTCCGCCGCAGCGCATCCGGCGCCATGCCGATCTCGCGAGCGACCGCATCGACCAGGCGCTCGATCACATAGGCCGCTTCCGGCCGCCCCGCCCCGCGATAGGCATCGACCGGCACCGTATTGGTGTAGGACGCGACGACGCGAATGTGGCAGACGGGAATGTCATAGACGCCGGGCAGCATCGCCGCGCCGATATAGGGAATGTAGGGCGCGTAGGTGGAGAGATAGGCGCCCATGTCCGCGATCGTCTCGACCGCGAGCGCGAGAAACCTGCCCTTCTCGTCCACCGCCATCCTCGCGGTCGTGATGTTGTCGCGGCCCTGCGTGTCGCCAAGAAAATGCTCGGTGCGATCCGCGACCCATTTGACGGGACGGCCTGTGCGCTGCGCGGCCACCGCCACGAGCGCGTATTCGCGGTAGGGAAACAGCTTGGTGCCGAAACCGCCGCCGACATCGGGGGTGACGACCCGCATCCTGTCGGCCGGAATTTTCAGCACGCGCCTGGCGATGATGTCGCGGATCGCGTGCGGCCCCTGGCTGCCGACCGTCAGCATGTAGCGGCCGGTGCTCGCGTCGTATTCGCCGATGGCCGCGCGCGTATCCATGTAGTTGGTGACGAGCCGCTGGTTGACGATCTTCAGCGACACGACCCTCGCCGCGTTCGCGAATATCTCGGCGGTCTTCTCCTTGTCGCCGAATTCGGTCTCGAATGCGACATTGCCCGGACGGTCCGGCCACACGAGCGGCGCGCCGGGAGCAAGCGCCGCCTCCCCGCCGATCACGCTCGGCAGGACCTGCCATTCGATCTCCAGGGCCTCGACGGCATCGCGCGCCAGATCAAGCGTATCTGCGACGATGAAGGCGACGGCGTCGCCGACGTGACGGACTTCCTGCGACGCCAGCACCTGGTAGGGCGGCACGATCATGGTCTGACCCGGAACCCCGACCACACAGGGCATCAGCCCCAGCTCGGCAATGTCGGTCGCGGTCAGGACGAGCCGCACGCCCGGCATCGCGCGGACCTCGTCGATGCCCCCGATGGAGAAGGTCGCATGCGCGTGGGGCGATCGCACCACCAGCCCGTGCAGCGCGCCCTCGGGATGGAAGTCGCTGACATAGCGGCCGTTGCCGCGCAGGAGCGGATCATCCTCCTTGCGGACAACGGATTGACCGATACCGAATTTCATATGGCGTCCTGTCGAATGGCCGGGCCGGCATCTTATTCCGCCGGATGCGGCTGAACAGATGCATTCTCCCTTCGCCGCCCGCGATCCGCGAGCCAGCGCGCGACGATGTAGAAGGCGGGCGTGAAGATGAGGCCGAATATGGTCACGCCGATCATGCCGGAGAACACGGCCGTACCGAGGACCTGCCGCATCTCCGATCCTGCGCCGGTTGCCCAGACCAGCGGCACGACGCCGAGAATGAAGGCGAGCGACGTCATCAGGATCGGGCGCAGCCGCATCTCGGCGGCGTGGACCGCGGCGTCGTGGCGTTCGCGTCCCCCATCCTCGAGCTGCTTGGCGAATTCCACGATCAGAATGGCGTTCTTGGCTGCCAGTCCTATCAGCACGATGAACCCGACCTGCGTGAGGATATTGTTGTCCTGGCCGCGCAGGATGACGCCCGTGATCGACGCCACGAGACACATCGGCACGATCAGGATCACGGCCAATGGCAGCGTCAGGCTTTCGTATTGCGCGGCCAGCACAAGAAACACGAACACCACGCCGAGCGCAAAGGCGAAGACGGCGGTGTTGCCGGCCCGGATCTGCTGAAAGGCGAGCGTCGTCCATTCGAAGGCGAAGCCGTCCGGCAGCGTCTCCGCGGCGAGCTTCTCCATCGCCGCGATCGCCTGGCCCTGCGAGTAGCCGGGCGCGGCCGCTCCGTCGAGCTCCGCGGCGGGATAGATGTTGTAGCGCGGCACGCGGTAGGGACCCGACCTGTCCTCCACGGTCGTGAACGACCCAAGCGGCACCGTATCGCCGTTGGCATTGCGCACCCGCAGGTTCAGCACGTCCCTGGGCTCGAGGCGGAACGGACTGTCGGCCTGCGCCTGCACGCGGAAGGTGCGGCCGAACAGATTGAAGTCGTTGACATAGGACGAGCCGATGCTGACCTGCAGCACGTTGAAGACGTCGCTCATGTTGACGCCGAGCAACTGCGCCTTGGTGCGGTCGATATCGAGATAGATCTGCGGCGTGGCGGTCTCGAACAGCGAGAACACCTGGAGCAGGCCCGGCGTCTGTGCCGCCTTCCCCATCATGGCCCCGACCACGCCCTGCAGGGCCTGCGGTCCGCGGCCGGCGCGGTCCTCGATCATCATGCGGAATCCGCCCGCATTGCCGATGCCCTGCACGGGCGGCGGCTGGACGACGATCAGAAATGCATCCTGGATGCCGGCGAGCTTGCCGAACAGCGCGCCCTGAATGGCCGCGGCGGATTGCGCCGGATTGCCGGCCCGCCGGGTGAAGGGATCGAGCACGAGGAAGGCCGCGCCGGCATTCGGCGCATTGGTGAAGGTCGCGCCGGAAAATCCGACGATGTTGATGACATTGCCGACGCCGGGCTGCTGCAGCGCAATGTCCGTGACGCGCTTCATCACCTGCTCGGTGCGCTGGAGCGAGGAGCCGGGCGGCAATTGCGCCGCGACGATCAGGTAGCCGAGATCCTGCTGGGGGATGAAGCCCTGCGGCGCATTGCGAAACTCGTTCAGGCCGAAAGCAAGGATCGCGGCATAGGCGACCAGCATCAGCGCCGCGAAGCGCACCACCCTGGCGGCCAGCCAGCCATAGGAGCGGCCGAGCGCGTCGAAGCCCCAGTTGAAAATCCGGAAGAAGCCGTGGATCGGCTTCTCCCACCATTTCTCCTCCTGCCGCTCCCTGTGCGGCTTCAGCAGCAATGCGCACATGGCGGGCGACAGCGTGAGCGACACGATCAGCGAAATGACGGTCGCGCCCGCAATCGTGAGCGCGAATTGCCGGTAGAACTGCCCCGAAATGCCGGTGATGAAGGCGGAGGGCACGAACACCGCGGTCAGCACAAGCGCGATCGCGACCAGCGCCGCGCCGACCTCGTCCATGCTCCTGATCGACGCCTCGCGCGGGGACAGCCCGCGCGCGATATTGCGCTCGACATTCTCCACCACGACGATCGCGTCGTCGACCACGATGCCGATGGCCAGCACCAGGCCGAACAGCGAGAGATTGTTGATGGTGAAGCCGAACAGCCCCATCACGAAGAAGGTGCCGATCAGCGAGATCGGGATCGCGACGATCGGGATAACGGCCGCGCGCCATGTCTGCAGGAACAGGATGACGACGAGCACGACCAGGATAATGGCTTCGAGAATGGTCTCGGTCACCGCGTCGACCGACTGGCTGATGAACTGGGTCGGATCGTAGATGATCGTGTATTCCATCCCCTGCGGGAAGGATTTCGAGATATTCGCCATCGTCGCGCGAATGGCCGTGCCGGTCGCAAGCGCGTTCGACCCCGGCCGCTGAAAGACGGCGACGGCGACCGAGGGGTCGCGGTTCAGGAACGACGCGGAATTGTAGTCCTGCGCCGCAATCTCGACGCGGGCGACGTCCCGGATGCGCACGACCGCGTCGGGGGTCTGCTTGATGACGATGTTGTTGAATTCCGCCGGATCGGAGAGGCGCCCCAGCGTGCGGACGGCGACCTGGAAGGCGAGCTGCTCGGGCACCGGCGGCGCATTCAGAATGCCGGAAGCGACCTGGATATTCTGCGCCTGCAACGCGGCCGTCACGTCCAGCGCCGTCAGATTGAGCGTCTGCAGCCGGCTCGGATCGAGCCAGACCTGCATGGCATAGTCGCGCGCGCCGAACACGGTGATGGAGCCCACGCCCTCGATGCGGGTCAGCACGTCCTTGACCTGCAGGTTGGCGTAGTTGGTCATGAACAGCGTGTCGCGCACCTGCCCGGGCGAGAACAGGTTGACCACCATCAGGATGTCGGGGGAGGCCTTGGCGACCGTCACGCCGATCTGCTGCACCTGCGTCGGCAGGCGCGGCGTCGCCGTGGAGACGCGGTTCTGCACCTGCACCTGCGCGAAATCGAGATTGGTCCCAATGTCGAAGGTGACGGAAATCGTGAAGCGGCCGTCGGCGGACGAGTTCGAGGAGATGTAGAGCATCCGCTCGACGCCGTTGACCTGCTGCTCGATCGGGGCGACCACCGTCTCGGCCACGGTCTCCGCGCTCGCGCCCGGATATTGTCCGGTGATCTGCACCTGCGGCGGCGCGATCTCGGGATATTGCGCGATCGGCAGCCGGAAGAAGGTCACGCCGCCGAGGATGACGAAGACGATCGAGACGACCGCGGCGAAGATCGGCCGGTCGATGAAGAAATGTGAGATCTTCACGGCGGCCGCCTAGTTCTTCGCCTCGGCCGAGCCCGCGGCCCTGGCCTGCGGCGCCTGCACGCCGTTCTGCTGCGGTGTGACCTTCTGGCCGGGGCGCGCGCGCATCAGGCCGTTGACGATCACGCGGTCGGCGGCGGTGAGGCCGTCCTTGATGACGCGCATGCCGTCGACGAGCTGGCCGAGGGTGACGAAACGCTGCGCGACGACATTGTCGGGCCCGACGACCAGGACGAATTTGCGGACCTGCTCCGTGCCGATCGCCGCGTCCGGGACCAGCAGCGCCTCGTAGGGCGCGGAGCCCGTCACCTGGATGCGGCCGAACATGCCGGGCGTGAAGATGCCGTTGAGATTGCGGAACACCGCGCGGCCGCGGATGGTGCCGCTGCTGCGGTCGATCGTGTTGTCGATGAAGTCCATCTGGCCGCGGCTGCTGAAATCCTTCTCGTCGATCAGCTTGAGCGACACCGGGATGCCGCTGCCGCGGCTCGCGACGTCGGTTCCCTTCATGGCGTTGCGCTCGTATCGCAGATACGAGGATTCATCCATTGTGAATTCGAAGCGGATCGGATCGTAGGAGACGATGGTGGCGAGCAGGGTTGCCGATGCGCCGCCGGCGGCGCCGCCGATCACCAGATTGCCGGGCGATACGCGGCGGTCGCCGATGCGGCCGGAAACCGGCGCGCGGATTTCGCTGAAATGATGGTCGAGCTCAGCCTGGCGCAGCAGCGCCTCGTTGGCGGCAACCTGCGCCTCGGCGGTGCGCTTGGCCTGCATGCGCTGCTGGAAGGTCTGCTCGGTGATGGTCTTGTCCTTGACCAGCGCCTGGCCGCGCTCGAGATCGGCTTCCGCATAGGCCAGGTTGGCGCGCGCGAGCGCAAGATTGGCGCGCGCCTGCTCCATGATGTACTGGAACGGCCGGCGGTCGATGGTGAACAGCAGGTCGCCTTCCTTGACGAGTTGCCCGTCGGTGAAATGCACCTTGTCCAGATAGCCGGACACGCGCGCGCGCAATTCCACGGAATCAATGGCGACGAAGCGGCCGACATATTCGTCGCTGTCCGTCACCATGCGCTTGACGGGATTTTCGACCGTCACGGCGGGAGGCGGAGGAGCGGCCTGCTGTTGCGGAGTTCCCTGCCCGCAAGCGGACAAGGCGACGGCGAGAACAATCGCGGCGGCGGCCAGCGATCCGCGACGGGACATTCGATCAATATTATTCATGCCGGATTTTCGGGGTTTGCAAGTCCTCTTGTTGCAGTCACAGCAAGGTCGATGATCCGCATTGCCAGCATGGCAAAGCATTGCCTCGCTGCGCCTGCCCCCCGGCATGGAACCTCACTTAGCTATGGCTGTGGGCTTTGTCCACGCCAGCTCATTCAAATGTGTCAGGAGGGTTGCTGCGGCGGAATTGCAACACTCGCGCCCCGCGCCATGAACCCGCGCAGCCAAGACGGGCCGAGCAGAAGCAGGACGGCGCCGCCATAGACGATGGCGCTGCCGACAGCCAACGCCGCCAATGCCAGCTCGTCGCGCAATTTCAGGGAGGCGATCAGCATGTGGCCTGCAAACATGAAGGCGGCGAGCCCGGCTCCGGCCGCGCCCAGCCTGACCAGCGAGAGCCGCAACCGCTCGTCGAACGCGATCAACCCGGCGCGCGCGGCAAAGACGAAGACCAGCAGCAGATTGATCCAGGCGCCGATGGATGTCGCGATCGCAAGCCCCACCTGCGCGAGCGGTCCCATCAGCAGCACCTTGAACACGATGTTGACGGCGACGGCGGCGAGCGACGCCTTCACCGGCGTCGCCGTGTCGCCGCGCGCATAGAATGTCGCGGTCACGCTGCGGATCAGCACGAAGGGAAGCAGTCCGGTCGCGTATGCGGCCAGCGTCATCGCCGCGGCCGTGGCATCGCTTGCCGAAAAGGCGCCGCGCATGAACAGCGCGCGCATGATGAGCTCCGGCACGATCAGGAAGGCGGCGACGCAGGGAACCGACAGGAGCAGGGTCAGCTCGATCGCGCGGTTCTGGGCGTTGAGCGCGCCGGCATGATCGTTCACCGCGATCCGGCGCGCCATCTCGGGCAGCAGCACGGTGCCGACGGCGATGCCGATCACCCCGATCGGCAATTGATTGAGACGGTCGGCATAGTAGAGCGCCGAGATCGCGCCGGTCGCGAGAAAGCTCGCGATGATGGTGTCGGCGAACAGGGCGAGCTGGATGCCGGCGGAACCGACGATGGCCGGTCCGAGCGCACGGAAGAATTTGCGAATGTCGGGGTCGAAAACGGGTCGCCTGAACGGCGGCAGCACGCCGTTGCGTGCCGCGTCGCCAAGCAGCAGAAGCACCTCCAGCACGCCGGCAATCAGCACGCCCCAGGCCGCGGCGTGGCCGGCCGTCGGGAAGAAGGCCGCGAGCGCGAGCGCCGCCATCATCGAGAGGTTGAGCAGGATGGGCGCCGCCGCCGCCGCCGCGAAGCGCTGGATCGCGTTCAGGATGCCGCCATACAGCGTGACGAGCGTCACCAGCAGAAGGTAGGGAAAGGTGATCCGCGTCAACTCGACCGCGAGCGCGAAGCGGCCCGGATCGTCACGAAAGCCGGGCGCCAGAAGCTCGATCACCTCGGACGTGAAAAAAAGCGCGAGCGCAAGCAGCACGACCTGGCTTGCGAACAGCAGGGTAAAGACGCGGCCGGCAAAGACGCGCGCCGGGTCGCCACCGCTCTGCTCGAGCACGCGCGCATAGGCCGGGACGAAGGCCGTATTGAAGGCGCCCTCCGCAAAGATCGCGCGAAAATGATTGGGCAGCCTGAGCGCGACGAAGAACGCATCCGCGACGGGGCCTGCGCCCAGGATCGCCGCGAGCACGATGTCGCGCAGGAAGCCGGTGACGCGCGAAAGAAGCGTCAGCCCGCCGACGGTGAGAAAACGCTGGAGCAATGCGGCGTCTCGCAGGATGACAGATCGTATCGCCGTCATGCCCGGGCTTGTCCCGGGCATCCGCGCCGTGAGATTCGCGCAAGTGTAGAGACGTTGATGGCCGGGACAAGCCCGGCCATAAAGCGAAACAAGACTGCCGGCTAGCGCCCAAGCGCGCGGCGAACGGCCTCGATGACGCGGTCCTGCACGTCCGGCTCCAGATAGGCGTGCATCGGCAGGCTGATGACCTCGTCCGCCAGCCGGTCCGTCACCGGCAGCCCGTTGCCGGCCACCGGATATTGCTTGTAGGCCTGCTGGCGGTGCAATGGCTTCGGATAATAGATCGCGGTCGGAATGCCCTGCGCCTTCAGGTCGTCCGCCAGCCTGTCGCGCGTCCCCGGCGCAAGCCGGATCGTGTATTGCGCCCAGACCGAGGTCCGGCCCTCCGGCACCCGCGGCACGATCGCGACATCCGACAGGCCTTCGGCGTATCGCCGCGCGACGCGGTCGCGCGCGGCAATCTCATCCTCGAAGATTTTCAGCTTCTCGATCAGCACCGCGGCCTGGATGGTATCGAGCCGCGCGGTCATGCCGAGGCGGACATTGTCGTACTTGTCCGTGCCGCCGCCATGCACGCGATGGCTCTTGAGACGCTCGAGCAAGGCGTCATCGTCGGTCAGCACCGCCCCGCCGTCGCCGTAGCATCCGAGCGGCTTGGCCGGAAAGAAGCTCGTCGCCGTCGCATCCCCGAAGGTGCCGAGCCGGCGGCCCTTGTAGGTTGCGCCGAAACCCTGCGCGGCATCGTCGAGAATGAAAAGGTTCTCGGCGCGCGCGACCGGCGCGATGGCATCGAAGTCGGCCGGCAAGCCGAACAGATCGACGGGAATCACCGCTTTCGGCCTGAGCCCCAGTTTCCTCGCGGTTGCGATGGCGGCTTTCAGGCTGTCCGCGTCCATGTTGAACGTTTCGGCATGGACATCCACGAAAACCGGCGTTGCGCCGAGCAGCGCGGCCGCTTCCGCCGTCGCGCAGAACGTGAAGGCCGGACAGAACACGGCGTCGCCCGGCCCGATATCCTTCGCCATCAGAACGAGAATGAGCGCATCCGTGCCGCTGGCGCAGGACAGCGCATGGCGCGCGCCGCAGAATGCCGCGAGCTGGCGTTCGAACTCGAACACCTCCGGCCCCATGAGAAACTGGCAATGGCCGAGCACGCGCGCCACCGCCTCGTCGACTGCGCTTCCGAGCCTGCGGCGCTGGGCGGCGACATCGATGAAGGGAATGGGCTTCAGATCGACACGGGCGTGCTGGTTCATCGGTCCTGCGGCATCACAGATTGGAACGGGTGGCGCTATGTCAGCCGGCCGCGCGCCGGACATGCGGCACGACATTGGGCGTCTGCCGGCCTTCGAGACAGCGGATGGCGATGCCGAGGCTCTCGACGCCCTCCTCGCCGGTCACCGCGGGGCGATTCTTGCCCCGAATGGCGGAGACGAAAGCCATCAATTCGGCCCGCAACGGCTCCTCGTGGCCGACCGACAGGTGGCGCATGGAATAGCTGCCGTCGGGCTGGAAGCCGAAGCATTCCGAGACCTGCCGGGTCAGCAGGTCGCCGATCAGGTATTTGCGCCGGGTCGCCACATGCACGGTGCGCGCCTTGAACGGCGTCAGCCAGTTGGTGTTGATGTGCGCCAGCACGCCCGAAGCGGTGCGGAATTGCAGCAGCGCGATGTCCTCACGCTCGGCAATCGCGTTGGACAGCTGGGGCTGCACCTCGACGATCTCGGAATCGGTGAACCAGCGAATCAGATCGATGTCGTGAACCGCGAGATCGATCACGACGCCGACATTCGACATGCGCGGCGGGAACGGGCCGACGCGCGTGATCGCGATCGACAGAATATCCTCGCTCTCGATCGCCTGCTTGATGGCCTGCACCGCGGGATTGAAGCGCTCGACATGGCCCACCATCAGCGTAACGCCGGCCTGGCGCGCGGCGGCGATGATCTCGCGGCCTTCCTCGACGGTCGAAGCCACGGGCTTCTCCACGAGAACATGCAATCCGCGCTCGATGCATTTCAGGGCGATCTCGTGATGCAGATGGGTGGGCGCTGCGATCGTGACGGCGTCGAGGCCGAGGTCCAGCAGCGCATCGAGATTGTCAACGGCCGGGGTGCCGAGCACCCGGGTGACGAGATCGCGCTGGGCACGGCTGGGATCGGCGACGCCTGCGAGTTGCACGTCCGGCAGCCCCGCGAAGACGCGCGCATGGTTGGCGCCCATGATTCCAACGCCCACCACGCCCACGCGCAGAGGCTTGTTCGTGCTCTCGACCGCGCGCATCATGGCAGCGCCCCCACCGACCCCAATACTCAATCACCTAGCATGGGGAGAGCCCGGCTGGCGACCGCCTCGTCCCGATTCCCGAACACGTTTTTATTCAATGCGTTACACCGATGAAAGGCCGGAATGGGTCTATTCTGCGGCGCGCGCCTGGCCCGGAATCCGCAGGGTCAGCCCGGCCGCCAGGGCATCGTCCCGGAACGCCTTCACCGCGTCGAGGGACAGTTGCTCCCCGGTCCTGGTTCCGACCGCCGTCAGCTTCCTGAGGATGTCGGCGGGCGCCGTGATGATGTGGCAGCCCATCCGGTCGGCCTCGATGACATTGAAAGCCTCGCGGGTCGAGGCCCAGATCACCTCGACATTCGGCGTCTTGCGCGCGCGCGCGACCGCATCCTGCATCAGCGGCACATAGTCGATGCCGAAATCGGCGAGCCTGCCGGCGAACACCGACACGCAGGCGGGCGCGCCCCCGGCAAGCGCATCGACGCCGCGCGCCACCTGTTCGGCTGCGAAGATGGCCGTCAGATTGATCTTCACGCCATCCTTCGACAGCGAGCGCACGGCATCGTAGAGCGGCTCGCCGCGTGTGGTCGAAACCGGCAGCTTGACATAGACATTCGGCCCCCAGGTCGCGATCACATGCGCCTGCTGCACCATTTCCGGAATATCGTCGGAGAAAACCTCGAAGGAGATATGGCGGTCGGGCACCGCCGCGACGAGATCGCGCGCGAATGCCTCGTAGTCGCGCACGCCCGCTTTCTTGAGCAGCGAGGGATTCGTGGTGAATCCCGAAATCCAGCCGTTCCTGGCCATCTCGACGATCTGCGCCTTGTCGGCGCCGTCGGTGAAAAGCTTGACCTTCAGGTCGCTGAGGGTGGTTGCCATCGGCTGATTGTCCGGTCCCAGATTGCGGCGGCCGCCGGCCGCCAAAGGCATTGCCTCGCTATTGGAAGGCCCATACAACAACGGTCGCTCCCCTTCAATCAAGCCAAGCTGCTCCGCGGTCATGCGACGTGTTCTGCTTTTTGCCGTCAAGGCGGCGATTACCGGCCTGCTGATCTATTTCGCGGTCAGGTCGGTCAGCCTCGAGGCCGTTCTGGAGCGCATTGGCGACATCCGGGTTCCCTGGCTTACGCTGGTTCTCGCGGTCCTGGCCGCCCAGATATGACTGCAGGCCGTCCGCTGGCTGCCGATCGTCCACGCTTCCGGATTTCCCCTGCCGGCCGCAGGCG
>JACAEG010000285.1 GCA_013388965.1 Pseudorhodoplanes sp.
CGCGGCCGGGCGCGCCTTCGCGCGCCCCTTGCCACGCCCCTTGGAACGCCGCTTTGCAGCGCTGCCGGAAGCCTTTCTGGCCCTGCCGCGGCGCACCCCGGCGGACTTGCCCGCGAGCCTGCCGGCCGATGTCCCGGACGCCCTGTCCGGCTTGCCGGCGGGCGCCGCAGCCTCCGCGAGAAGCCGCGCGATATCCGCCGAGACCTCGTCGATCGAGGCCATGCCGTCGGTCGTGCGCAGCATGCCCTTCTTGCGGTAATGCGCCGACAGCGGCGCGGTCTGGGCGTGGTAGGCGGCGAGCCGCTTCTTCAGCGATTCGGGATTGTCGTCGGGACGCACGGCGACGCCCTGCGCCTGCATCTGGGCGACCCGGTTCTCGATCCGCTTCAGCAGGATGCCGTCGTCGACCGCGAGCTCGATGACCGCGTCGAGCTTGAGACCCTTCTCGGCCAGGAGCTTGTCCAGCGCCTCGGCCTGCGGGACGGTGCGCGGGAAGCCGTCGAGGATGAAGCCGCGCCTGGCGTCCGGCTGCTCGATCCGGTCGGCGATGATGGCGACCACGACGTCGTCGGGGACAAGTTCGCCGCGCGCCATGATGTCCTTCGCCTTGAGCCCGACGGGCGTGCCGGCCGCGACCGCCGCCCGCAGCATGTCGCCGGTCGACAGCTGCACGATGCCGTGCTTCTCGACCAGCCGCTGCGCCTGCGTGCCCTTGCCGGCGCCGGGCGGCCCCAGAAGTATCAACCTCATCTCAGTTCGCTCCCCCAGCCGTCCCGCATCGTGTTCTGCTTGTTGGCGGACAAGGTCCGCAATCCGCGCGCACGCGCCCCCTTACCGGCGCCGCCCCTTCAGCTTGGAGCGCTTGATCAGCCCTTCATACTGATGCGCGAGCAGGTAGCCCTGCACCTGCGCGACCGTGTCCATCGTCACGCTGACGACGATCAGAAGCGAGGTGCCGCCGAAATAGAACGGCACCGCGGCGTAGGAGATCAGGATTTCCGGGATGAGGCAGACGATCGCCAGATAGGCCGCGCCGACCACCGTGATGAGGGTCAGCACATAGTCGATATATTCGGCCGTGCGCTCGCCGGGACGGATGCCGGGAATGAAGCCGCCATGCTTCTTGAGGTTCTCGGCGGTCTCGGTCGGATTGAACACGATCGCGGTGTAGAAGAATGCGAAGAACACGATCAGCGCGATGTACAGAATGAGAAACAGCGGCCGCCCATGCGACAATTCGGTCGTGATCGTGGTCAGCCATTCGGGTCCGCTGCCCGCATTGAAATTCGCGACCGTCGCAGGAAGGAGCAGCAGCGAGGAAGCGAAAATTGGCGGGATCACGCCCGAGGTGTTGAGCTTGAGCGGCAGATGCGAGGACTGGCCCTCGAACATGCGGTTGCCGACCTGCCGCTTCGGATACTGGATCAGCAGGCGGCGCTGCGCGCGCTCCATGAAAACGATGAAGGCGATCACGACCACGGCCATCACCAGCACCAGCAGGATGAGGCCGGTGGACAGCGCGCCCTGACGGCCGAGCTCGAGCGTGCCCGCGATGGCGGAGGGCAATTCGGCGACGATGCCGGCGAGAATGATCAGCGAGATGCCGTTGCCGATGCCGCGCGAGGTGATCTGCTCGCCGAGCCACATCAGGAACATGGTGCCGCCGGTGAGCGTGATCACCGTCGAGATGCGGAAGAACATGCCCGGCTCGGTGACCACATTGCCCGCGCCTTCGAGGCCGACCGCGATGCCATAGGCCTGGAATACCGCCAGGAACACGGTGAGGTAGCGGGTATATTGATTGATGGTCTTGCGGCCCGCCTCACCCTCCTTCTTGAGCGCCTCAAGCGTCGGCGATACGGTCGTCATCAGCTGGATGATGATCGAGGCCGAGATATACGGCATGATGTTCAGCGCGAAGATCGCCATGCGGTTGATGCCGCCGCCGGCGAACATGTTGAACATTCCGAGAATGCCGCCCGCCTGGGTGCGGAAAATCTGCTCCCAGGCCGAAGGATCGATGCCGGGCAGCGGGATGTAGGTGCCGAGGCGATAGACCAGCAGGGCGCCGAGCGTGAACCAGATTCGCTTCTTGAGCTCCTCGGCCTTCGCGAGCGCCGAGAAGTTCAGATTGGCGGCCAATTGTTCCGCTGCGGAGACCATGCCTTGCTCCTCCCGCCGTTAACGCCGATGACCCCGGCGGGTCATGTGGGGATTACTGCGCGCCCTTGCCCGGAGCCTTCACGGGTTTGTCACCCTTGGCCCGTTCGGCCTTGATCTCGGCCTTCTCGGCCTTGGTCTTCTCGGTCTTCGGGTCGGCCTTCGGCGCCTCGACGATTTTCGGCTTGTCGAGGCCGGCCGCGAAGCGGGCATTCTTGCCCTTCGGCTCGCTCTCCTCCTTCGCCGGCGCCAGGATCCTGACCGAACCGCCGGCCTTCTCCACCGCCTCCACCGCGGACCTGGACGCGCGCCAGACGGAGAATTGCACCTTCGCGGTGATCTTGCCGCCGCCGAGCAGCTTCACGCCGTCCTTCTCGCGGCTCAGGAGCCCCGCCTTGACGAGCGCCGCGACATCGACAGGCGCCGTGGCATCGAGCGTGCCCGCGTCGATCGCGGACTGCACCTTGTCGAGATTGATCTCGTTCAGCTTCACCGCGAACGGCGTGTTGCGGAAGCCGCGCTTGGGCAGCCGGCGGTGCAGCGGCATCTGGCCGCCTTCGAAACCCTTGATGCGCACGCCGGAGCGCGCGGTCTGGCCCTTGCCGCCGCGTCCGCCGGTCTTGCCCATGCCGGAGCCGATGCCACGACCGATGCGCATCCGCTTCTTGCGGGCGCCTTCGTTGTCGGCGATCTGGTTGAGTTTCATCGCGTCCTCATTCTCTTTCGCTCGTCATGCCCGGCCTCGACCCGGACATCCGTCGCCGTCGCACGAACCGACGGACGGCCGGGGCGGCCCGGCCATGACCCGTTACTTCGCCTCCTCGACCACCCGCACCATGTGCCGAACCTTGCGGATCATGCCGCGGGTCGCCGGCGTGTCCGGCAGTTCCGAGACGCGCCCGATCTTGTTCAGCCCGAGGCCGATCAGGATTTTCTGCTGCACGTCGGCGCGGCGGATCGGACTGCCGGTCTGCTCGACCTTGATGGTCTTCTTGGCCATGTGACTTTACCTCCGACCCCTATGCCTCGGCCGCTTCGACATCGGCCTCGCCGCCCTCGCGGCGGCGGGATTGCAGCGTCGAGACCTTGATGCTGCGGCGAGCCGCGACCGAGCGCGGCGAATCCTGGTGCTTGAGCGCATCGAAGGTCGCGCGCACCATGTTGTAGGGGTTGGAGGAGCCGAGCGACTTGGCCACCACGTCCTGCATGCCGAGCGTGTCGAACACCGCGCGCATCGGGCCGCCCGCGATGATGCCGGTTCCGGGAGGCGCGGCGCGCAGATGCACCTTGCCCGCGCCCCAGCGGCCATAGACGTCGTGGTGCAGCGTGCGGCCCTCGCGCAGCGGCACGCGCGTCAGGTTGCGCTTGGCGGCATCCGTCGCCTTGCGGATCGCTTCCGGCACTTCGCGCGCCTTGCCGTGGCCGAAGCCGACCCGGCCCTTCTGGTCGCCGACGACGACGAGCGCGGCGAAGCCGAAGCGGCGCCCGCCCTTCACCACCTTGGCGACGCGGTTGATGTGGACGAGCTTGTCGACGAATTCGCTGTCGCGCTCTTCCTTCTTGTCGCGGTCGCCGCGGTCTCGCCTGGGTTCACGTGCCATATCGTTTGTCCTTCGGGCGCAGGGCCCTTCCCTTGCCCGTCTAGAAGTTGAGTCCGCCTTCGCGCGCGGCTTCCGCCAGCGCCTTGATGCGTCCGTGATAGATGTAGCGTCCGCGGTCGAACACGACATCCTTGATGCCGGCCTTCACCGCGCGCTCGGCGACCAGCTTGCCGACCGCTTTCGCCGCCTCGACATTCGCGCCGGTCTTGCCGGCCTCGCGCATCCCCTTCTCGAGGGTGGATGCGGCCGCCACCGTGACGCCCTTCAGGTCGTCGATCACCTGCGCATAGATGTGCTCGGACGAGCGATGCACCGAAAGCCGCGCGCGGCCGTTGGCCGCCGCCTTGACGGACCGGCGCACCCGCGCCTTACGTCTCTCAGTCTTGCTCTTGAACTTGGCCATGATCGTTACTTCTTCTTGCCTTCCTTGCGGAAGATGAATTCGTCGGCATACTTCACGCCCTTGCCCTTGTAGGGCTCCGGCGGACGATACTCGCGGATCTCGGCGGCCACCTGACCGACCTTCTTGCGGTCGATGCCGGTGATCACGATCTCGGTCGGCTTCGGCGTCGCGATCGCGATGCCCTCAGGGATCGGATAATTCACGTCGTGGCTGTAGCCGAGCGCGAGCTGCAGGTTCTTGCCCTGCACGGCGGCGCGATAGCCGACGCCGTTGATCTCGAGCTTGCTCTCGAATCCCTTGGTGACGCCGAGCATCAGATTGCCGATCGACGTGCGCGAGGTGCCCCACATCGAGCGCGCGCGCTTGGTTTCGCTGCGCGGCTCGACATGGATCTCGTTCTTGTCCATCTTCACCGCGACCTCGTCGGGCACGACGAATTGCAGGGTGCCCTTGGGACCCTTCACCTTCACGGTCTGGCCCTCGACATTGGCGGTGACGCCTTGCGGGACCGGGACGGGCTTCTTGCCGATGCGGGACATGATCAGAACACCGTGAACAGGACTTCGCCGCCGACATTGGCGTCGCGCGCGGCATGGTCGGCCATGACGCCCTTCGGCGTCGAGATGACGGAGACGCCGAGCCCGTTATTGACGCGCGGCAGGTCCTTCGCGGAGACATAGACCCGCCGGCCGGGCTTCGACACCCGCGTAATGTCGCGGATGACGGGCGCGCCGTCGAAATATTTCAGCTCGATCTCGACCTCGTTGCGGCCGTTCTTGTGCTCGACCGTGGTATAGCCGCGGATATAGCCCTCGGATTTCAGCACATCGAGCACGGTCATGCGCAGCTTCGAGCCGGGGCTCGAAATCTTCGACTTGTTGCGCATGCCGGCGTTGCGGATGCGGGTGATCAGATCGCCGATGGGATCGTTGACTGCCATGCGTCCCTCCTCACCAGCTCGACTTCACGAGGCCCGGAATCAGGCCCTTGTTGCCGAGCTCGCGCAGCGCGATGCGCGACAGCTTGTGCTTGCGGTAGAAGGCGCGCGGACGACCCGTCACCTCGCAGCGGTTGCGGATGCGGCTTGGCGCGGAATTGCGCGGCAATTCGGCAAGCTTCAGGGCGGCCGCAAAACGGTCCTCCATCGGCCTGGTCTTGTCCATGGCGATCGCCTTCAGGCGCGCGCGACGGCCGGAATAGGTCTTCGCCATCTTGCGCCGCCGATTGTTCTTTTCGATCGAACTCTTCTTGGCCATTAAGGTCTCCTGACTGTCCGCGTCTGAGAGATCGAAGCTCTCACTGCCGGAAGGGGAAGTTGAATGCGGTCAACAGCGCGCGGGCCTCGTCGTCGGTGCGCGCGCTGGTGCAGATCGTGATATCGAGCCCCCAGACATCGGTCGCCTTGTCGAAGTCGATCTCCGGGAAGATGATGTGCTCCTTGATGCCGAGCGAATAATTGCCCTGGCCGTCGAAGCTCTTCGGATTGAGCCCGCGGAAGTCGCGGATGCGCGGCAGCGCGATATTCACCAGGCGATCGATGAAGTCGTACATGCGCGCCTTGCGGAGCGTCACCTTGGTGCCGATCGCCTGGCCGTCGCGCAGCTTGAAGGTCGCGATCGACTTGCGCGACTTGGTGATGATCGCCTTCTGGCCCGCGATCAGCGCGAGATCGGCGGCGGCGTTGTCGACCTTCTTGCGGTCGTTCACGCCCTCGCCGATGCCCATGTTGAGCACCACCTTCTCGATCACCGGGACCTGCATGCGGCTCTTGTAGCCGAACTGCTCGGTCAGCTTGCCGCGGATCACGTCCTCGAAATGCGTCTTCAGGCGCGGCACATAGGCCGGTCCCGACGCCTTCTTGCCTTCCGGCTTCTGCGTGTCAGCCATCGATTTCCACTCCCGAACGCTTCGCAATCCGCACCTTGCGTCCGTCGTTCATGATCTTGAAGCCGACGCGCGTCGGCTTGCCGTCCTTGGGGTCCGTCAGCGCGAGATTGGAGAGGTGGACGCTCGCCTCTTTCGAGATGATGCCGCCCTCCTGCTGCGCGGTCTGGCGCTGGTGGCGCTTGACCATGTTGATGCCGCGAACGAGGGCGCGGCCCTCGGTCGGGCGCACCTCGATGACTTCGCCGGAGCGGCCCTTGTCGCGGCCGGCGAGCACGATGACCTTGTCGCCCTTGCGGATTTTCGCAGCCATCACAACACCTCCGGGGCGAGCGAGATGATCTTCATGTGGTTCTTGGCGCGCAATTCGCGCGGAACCGGTCCGAAAATGCGGGTGCCGACCGGCTCCTGCTGGTTGTTGATCAGCACGGCGGCGTTGCGGTCGAAGCGGATCACCGAGCCGTCGGGGCGCTTGATGTCCTTGGCGACGCGCACCACCACCGCCTTCATGACCTCGCCCTTCTTCACGCGGCCGCGCGGAATCGCCTCCTTCACCGAGACGA
Organism: Pseudorhodoplanes sp.; assembly: GCA_013388965.1. GTDB lineage: Bacteria > Pseudomonadota > Alphaproteobacteria > Rhizobiales > Xanthobacteraceae > Pseudorhodoplanes. The sequence continues at coordinate 6,612 of JACAEG010000285.1, forward strand.
CGATCACGTCGCCGATGGTGGCGTATTTGCGCTTGGAGCCGCCGAGCACCTTGATGCACATGACGCGGCGCGCGCCGGAATTGTCGGCAACGTCCAGGTTAGTCTGCATCTGGATCATAGCGAGCCTCGTCCTTCTTTCACCTTCGCGCGGGCGCGGATCGAACGCGCCTCACAGCACCTTTTTCTTCTTCTCGCCCTGGACCACGGTCCAGCGCTTGAGCTTGGAGATCGGCTTATGCTCCTCGATCCACACCGTGTCGCCGATCGAATATTCGTTGGTCGCATCGTGCGCATGAAACTTGGTCGTGCGGCGCACGGTCTTCTTCAGGACCGGATGCGTGAAGCGCCGCTCGACGCTGACGACCACGGTCTTGTCCTGCTTGTCGCTGACCACGACGCCCTGGAGCTGACGCTTCGGCATCTCTGACGATCCTTACTTCTTGGCCTTGGCGGATTTCTTCTTGCCGCCGGCCTTGGCCTTCTTTTCGGGCGCGGCTTTCACCGCGGGTTCTGTGCCGGCGCGCTTCTGCGCGGCAATGGTCTTCAGCCGGGCGATGTCGCGCCGCGCCTGGCGCACGCGCGCGGTATTCTCGAGCTGACCCGTCGCCCGCTGGAAGCGCAGGTTGAAGCCCTCCTTCTTGAGCTTGAGGACCTCGTCGTCGATCTGATCGAGCGTCAGCGAACGGACTTCGGCGGCTTTCATGGCTCCCTCACTCCGCAATGCGCTGGACGAAACGGGTCTTGACCGGAAGCTTCGCCGCCGCGAGGCCGAGCGCCTCGCGCGCGAGCGGCTCCGGAATGCCGTCGACCTCGAACATGATGCGGCCCGGCTTCACGCGGCACACCCACAATTCCGGCGTGCCCTTGCCCTTGCCCATGCGCACCTCGATCGGCTTCTTCGACACCGGCACGTCCGGGAACACGCGGACCCACCCGCGGCCGGCGCGCTACATGTGGCGCGAAAGCGCGCGGCGCGCGGCCTCGATCTGGCGCGCGGTGACGCGCTCGGGCTCGAGCGCCTTCAGCCCGTACTGGCCGAAGGACAACGTGGCGCCCGACGTGGCGACGCCGTGAATGCGGCCCTTGAAGGCCTTGCGGAACTTGGTGCGGATCGGCTGCAGCATGGTTGTTCTCTTCAGGCCGCCGTGGTTTCGCGGCGCGGACGTCCGGCTTCGGATTCCGCGAGCTTCTTGTCCTGCGCCATCGAGTCGTGTTCGAGGATCTCACCCTTGAAGATCCAGACCTTCACGCCGCAGGTGCCGTAGGTGGTGAAAGCGGTCGCGACGCCGTAATCGACGTCGGCGCGCAGCGTATGCAGCGGCACGCGGCCCTCGCGATACCATTCCATGCGCGCGATCTCGGCGCCGCCGAGACGGCCCGAGCAATTGATGCGGATGCCCTCGGCGCCCAGGCGCATCGCGGTCTGAACCGCGCGCTTCATCGCGCGGCGGAACGCCACGCGGCGCTCGAGCTGCTGGGCGATCGATTCGGCGACCAGCTTGGCGTCGAGCTCCGGCTTGCGGATTTCGAC
>JACAEG010000259.1 GCA_013388965.1 Pseudorhodoplanes sp.
CCCGGGACACCCCGGGCCATGACGGTGTCTTGAACAGCGGTCCAGCCCGCCCTCGGAACTCGCAATGACCGCCCTCGCCCCCGCGCTGGAGAAGACCCCGCTCGAGACCTATGTCGCGCCAGACAAGCCCTCGCTTGTCGGCATGACGCGGGCGGAGCTCAGCGACAAGCTCGGCGAGATCGGCGTGCCCGAGCGCGAGCGCAAGATGCGCGTGCAGCAGCTCTGGCACTGGCTGCATTTCCGCGGCGTCACCGATTTCGACCGCATGACCAGCGTGTCGAAGGATTTGCGCGGGAAACTCGCGCAGGCCTTCACGCTCGACCGGCCGGAGGTCGTCGCCGAACAGATTTCCAGTGACGGCACGCGCAAGTGGCTGCTGCGCCTGCCCTCCGGCCTCAGGGGCGAGCGCCCGCACGAGGTCGAGTGCGTCTACATCCCCGAGACCGACCGCGGCACGCTCTGCGTCTCGAGCCAGGTCGGCTGCACCCTTAACTGCTCCTTCTGCCACACCGGCACGCAGCGCCTCGTGCGCAATCTCCCCGCCGCCGAAATCGTCGGCCAGATCGTGGGCGCGCGCGACCGGCTCGGTGATTGGCCGGACATGGAGCGCGCCAGGGGTCCGGGCCTGCCGACCGAAGGCGAGCGCTTCGTCTCCAACATCGTGATGATGGGGATGGGCGAGCCGCTCTACAATTTCGAGGCGGTGCGCGACGGCCTCCACGTCGCGTCGGACGGCGAGGGCATCTCGATTTCGAAGCGCCGCATCACGCTCTCCACCTCCGGCGTCGTGCCGAACATCCACCGCGCCGGCGCGGAGATCGGCACCATGCTCGCAATCTCGCTGCATGCCGTGCGCGACGATTTGCGCGACGAGCTGGTGCCGCTCAACCGCAAATATCCGATCGCCGAACTGCTCGATGCCTGCCGCAACTATCCCGGCGTGTCGAACGCGCGCCGCATCACCTTCGAATACGTGATGCTGAAGGGCGTCAACGATTCGCTGGCCGAGGCGAAGGAGCTGGTGCGCCTGCTCAAGGGCATTCCGGCCAAGATCAACCTGATCCCGTTCAATCCCTGGCCCGGCAGCAGGTACGAATGCTCGGACTGGGAGCAGATCGAGAAGTTTTCCGAGGTGGTGTTCAACGCCGGCTATGCCTCGCCGGTGCGCACCCCGCGCGGGCGCGACATCCTCGCCGCCTGTGGACAGCTCAAGAGCGAGACCGAGAAACTTTCCGCCCGCGAGCGCATGGCCTTGCGCGCGATGGCGATGACGGACTAAGTCCCGTCATCCTGAGGTGGCCGCGAAGCGGCTCTCGAAGGATGACGGGCCGTCGCGCTTCGAGGCTCGGGGCCGCGCCCCTCGCGCCTCAGGATGACGGCGCTGGAGCCATGCACCGAGGGCGCCGGTATCGAGCCATGCCTCTCCTCCTTCGTGTCCTTGTCGTCCTGTTCGCGCTGATCATCGCCTTCATGGCCGCCGGCATGGCCATCGCCGCCGCGCTCTGGATCCCCGCCGTGCGCGGCTACGAATCCGATGCCGTTGATTCCGTGATGTTCTACTTCACCGGCTTCTTCATAGCCGGCTTTGCCGGCATGACGGCGCTGCTGCCTGCGATCGTGGCGGTCTCCATCGCCGAAGGCTTCGACTTCCGCTCCTTCCTCTATTACGCGGCGGCCGGGGCGGTGGTGGCGCTGATCGCCTTCTTCACCACGAATATCGGCGTGCGGCTCGAGGAGACGACAGACATCGCGCCCGTGACGCTCGGGCCGCAACTCGTGGTCGCCGGCGGCATCATCGGCGGGGTCGCCTATTGGCTGGTGGCCGGCCGCAATGCCGGCAAGTGGAAGGCGCGGATGTAGTCTCGCGCGTGCCGCGGTCTCGGTGCGCTCCCTCTCCCCGCAGGCAAGAGGGCACGGTCCTTCCACGCCGCGAAGCCATCGCTTCGATCTCAGGCGAACATGCCTTAGTTCCCCCGCGCCACCAGCAACCGCACGGCGAAGGCGCCCATCAGTCCCGCGAACATCCAGTCGAACACGCGCATGGCGCGGGGCGAACTCTGCAGCGCCGCGGTGAAGCGGTCGGCGAGCAGGACGAGGATCGCGCCGGTCGGCGCGCCGAGCACGATGAAGAACAGCCCGAGGAAGAGCAGCTTGGAGACCGCGTCGGGATCGGAGGCGGAGACGAATTGCGGCAGGAAGGTCAGGAAGAACATCACGATCTTCGGATTCAGCAGGTTGATCGTCAGCCCCATCAGATAGACCTGTCCGAGCGGCTGCGGCTTGCGCTTCCTGTGCGAGACGCTGAGCGCCGTGCCGTGCCGCAGCGCCTGGAAGGCGAGCCAGAGCAGATAGCCGACGCCCAGAACCTTCACGACGGTAAAGGCGGTCGCGGAGGCGACCAGCAGGGCCGACAGGCCGAACGCCACCAGCAGCGAATGCACCAGCAGCCCGGTGGTCGCGCCCGCGAGCGCCGCAAATCCGCGCGCGCGGCCCGATTGCAGCGTCTGGCCGACCATCAGCGTCATGTCCGGCCCCGGCGTCAGGATCAGAAGGAGCGACGCGGCGGTGAAGGCGAGCAGGATTTCGGGCGAGGGCAGGAAGGGCATGATGCGGGTCCGGATGGCGTGTCCCGGTCACTCCAAAGCACACCTCGGACAGATTCGAAACGGCGCTTGACACGGCGCAGCGGAAAGGATTATATTCCTTTCACCCTGTCCGCGAAGGGCGCTCTCGCGAGGCGTCGCCGGAGTGGGACAGGATGCGGCGCCTGCGGGCGTGGTTCGCAGCCACGCACCCGGGACGCCCTGGGTCGCCGTCCGCCTCCACTAGGGGAGGCCGCCTTGAATGGCTGGACGCGGGCCGGATGAAGGCGGGC
>JACAEG010000197.1 GCA_013388965.1 Pseudorhodoplanes sp.
CGACGGGACATCCCGCCACCGCGCCGAGCACGAGGCGGCAGCCGGTTCCGGAATTGCCGAAATCGAGCACCGCTCTGGGTGCCGCGAACCCTCCGACGCCCACCCCCCAGACCGACCAGGCGCCCTCACCGGTCCGCTCGACCCTGGCGCCGAGCGCCCGCATCGCCTTGGCGGTGTTGATGACGTCCTCGCCCTCCAGCAGCCCCGTGATCCGCGTCTCGCCGACAGTCATTGCCGAGAGGATCAGCGCGCGGTGAGAGATCGACTTGTCCCCGGGCACGCGCAGCCGGCCTGCGAGTGCCGGGGAGCGGCGTGCGGTCAGGGGCAGGGCGCCGTCTGCCTGGTTCAATGCAAGGGTCCCGATGTGATGGCCGGACAAGGGCGGCGTCCTAGCATGCCCGTTCCTTCGCCGCCACGCGCCACCGCCCCTTGCATTGCACCGAAAAACGCAGACATAGGTATTGACAGCAGCTTTCCGAGAGGCCAAACGGGGCGCCAATTTCCCGGACCCTGCTAGGACTATGAACAGTGGCAAAGCCTGAGCTTGGCACCAAACGCCTTTGCGGCTCCTGTGGCGCAAAATTCTACGACCTGAGCAAGTCGCCGATCGTGTGCCCGAAATGCGGGACAATCTTCGAGGTTGTTGTGCCGGTCTCGCGCGCCAAGCCTGACGCCGCCCGAGCGGCCATGCCCGCAGCCGCCGCCGTGGTGGCGGAAGCGGCGGAAACGCAGGATGCCGAGTTCGTCTCGCTCGAGGATGCCGATGCCGAGGCTCAGGGCAAGAAGACGGCGATGCCCGACGACGTCGATCTCGCCGAGGACGATGTCGAGGTAGCCGATGACGACGATATGGACGACGCGGCCCTGATTGAGGAAGAAGAAGGCGATGCCGACGTGACCGACATCATCGGTGACGGCATCGAAAAGGAAGAGGAGACTTGAGGCCGCCCGGGCGTTAAAATCCGGCTTGGACATTCGGGGCCATAGCTCAGCTGGGAGAGCGCTTGCATGGCATGCAAGAGGTCGGCGGTTCGATCCCGCCTGGCTCCACCATAAAATAGCCGCCGGCCGGGCGGCTATTTTTTTGCCTGCTCAGGCGCGGAATTTCTCCACTGCTCTGGCATTCCAGGCGAGGCCATTGCCCGCGCGCTCGGGAACGACGGCATGGCCGTTCTCGATGCGCAGCGGCTCCTCCAGCACCTTGTCGGCCCAGTCGACATATTCGAGGTAGTGACATGTCGGCGTCGCGGCGAGCAGATGCGCGCTGATCTCGGGGAAGAGATGCGACGACATCTCGATCCGCCGCGTCGCGGCAATGGCCGCAGCGCGCAGCCATCCTGTCACGCCGCCGATCCGCTCGAGGTCGGGCATGACATAGTCGCAGGCCGGGAGTTCGATCGCGTCCAGCATGTCGCCGGTCCCGGAAAAATTCTCGCCGATCTGGATCGGCACCCTGAGTTCGCGCGCGAGCGTCGCGCAGCCGCGAAAATCGTCGTGCCGGATCGGCTCCTCGAGCCAGTAGATGCCTTCGGCGTCCAGCGCGCGGCCGCGCTCCAGCGCCTGCGCCAATGTCAGCGCCTGATTGTAATCAACCATCAGCCGGACCCCGTCCCCGATGCGCTTGCGCACGGCGCGGACCGCAACAAGGTCTTCCGCAAGCGTGGGATAGCCCAGCCGCAGCTTCACGGCCCCGAAGCCGCCCGCAAGGAGCTTTTCCGCCTCGTCGGCCAACCGATCGGCCGGCATCAGCCCGAGGCCGCAGGAATTGTAGGCGAGAACCCTGCTCGCGCCGCCCCCGAGGAAGCGTCCGAGCGGCATGTCGGCGGCTTTCGAAAGCGCGTCCCAGGCCGCCATGTCGAAGCCGGCCATTGCCATCCGCACGATGCCCTGGACGCCGATCAGCGCGAAACGCCTGGAGAGCTTGCCGTGGAGCTCGACGGGCGCGAGCGCATCGCCCTTCACGGCCTCCAGCACGGCATCGAGCAGGCTCGCGGCCGCCGTCATGGCCTGGGGGAGGTAGCACCAGAGGTAGGCGCGGCCGGTGACGCCCTCTTCGGTTTCGAGATCGATCAGCAGCAGCGGCGCCCGGGTGATCGCCCCCCGGCTGGTGCCGAGGGCGTAGGTCATTGGAACCTCGACCCCCACGCTGCGGAGGTTACGAATTGTTAAGGCTGCCGGCATCCGAGAGCGCCTCCCTGCCAGGAAGAAGCGCCATCTTAGCGCGGTAACCCTGTTCTTGAAGACTTAATACCCATTGCCCATATTGGGGACGGTCAGCCGGCGAATCCGCCGGGTGGCTTGGGGGTGCCGACAATGGGCCCCGTCAAAGTCGCTTCCTTTCGAGGGCTTTGAGATGTCCCGAGTGCCGTCCCTGTCCAGCCCGTTCCTGCTCGGATTCGATGAAATCGAGCGCGTACTCGACCGCGTCAGCAAAGCCGCGGACGGGTATCCGCCCTACAACATCGAGCGAGTGCCGCGCGACGAACGCAATCCGGAGCGTCTGCGCATCACGCTCGCCGTGGCTGGCTTCACGCTCGATCAACTCGAAGTCACCGTCGAAGAGAGCCAGCTTGTGATCCGCGGCCGCCAGGCCGAGGACAAGAGCCGGCACTATCTGCACCGCGGAATCGCCGCCCGCCAGTTCCAGCGCACCTTCGTGCTGGCCGACGGGATGGAGGTTCTGGGCGCGGATCTCAAGAACGGTCTGCTGTCGATCGACCTCGCCAGGCCCGAACCCGAACGCATCGTCCGAACGGTTGCGATCAAGCCGCACGAATGACCGGCCAGGAGCGAGGGGAACAGAACCCGGCACGAAGGGATTGAGTGGAAGGAGTTAAGTCATGAAACACGAAGCGGAAACCGAGAAGGCGGTGATGTCTGCCCAGGCTTTCGCAGTCCTGGGCGGCGGCAAGATCGCCTATGTCAAGGCGATCAAGTCGGAAGACGTCCGTGACCTGTATCCGCACGCGCCACAGATGCAGCCCGGCCTGGAGCTGTTCGCGCTGCACGCCGCGGACGGAACGCCCATCATGCTGACCGACACGCGCGAGGCCGCAATCGCCAATGCCTGGAGCCACGAGCTCGAGACGGTGAGCGTGCACTAAGTCCGCCGGCTCGGCGGCAATTTGATCAAAGCGGGTTTGAACCCGGGCGCCGGCGGCACGACCAACGGTGAAGGAGCCGTATCATGTCGTCCGGTGCCGTCCCGCAATCTCCCATGTCGCAGGATGCTTTTGCCGTCCTCGGCGGCGGCCGCATGGCCTATGTCAAGCCGGCCCGCTCCGAGGACGTCGCCTTCATGTGCCCGGACGCGCCCTTGCTCGCGCCCGGCCAGGACGTCTTCGTCCTTTATGGCGCCAACGGCATGCCGATCCTGGTGACGGATACCCGCGAAGCCGCGCTCGCGAATGCGGCGAGCGAGCAGCTCGAAACCGTCAGCCTGCACTGACGTCTCAACCGCTTGCAATGATCGCAGTCAGCCGGTCAGGCCGCCGCCGACGGGGTCATCGTCAGGACGGCATAGAGCGCGTCCGCGTCGCGCGACTCGCGCAGCTTGTGCGCGACATCGGGATCGCGCAGCAGCCGCGCGACGCGCGCCAGCGCCTTGAGATGATCGGCGCCCGCCCCTTCCGGCGAAAGCAGCAGAAAGATCAGGTCGACCGGCTGGCCGTCGAGCGATTCGAAATCGATCGGCCGCTCCAGCCGCGCGAACAATCCGAACATGCGGTCGAGCTTGGCGAGCTTGCCGTGCGGGATCGCAATGCCGTGGCCGATGCCCGTGGAGCCCAATTTCTCGCGCTGCTGCAGCGTGTCGAAGATGACCCGCTCGTTCAGCCCGGACAATTCCGCGGCGCGCGCCGCGAGCTCCTGGATCGCCTGCTTTTTGCCGTTGACCTTGAGAGCGGGAATGATGCCCCCGGGCGATACGATGTCGTGAAGCGGCATGGAAACCGGTCCGAGTTCCGTTAAAGCGGCGACAAATTGGCTGGAAGGCGGCGGACCATAGGGACGGGCCGCTTGGCCGTCAATGCCCAAAGGAAAGACGTTGAATTCGATCTTGACATCTGAGGCCCTGCCCGGCGTTAGCGCGCGACCGTGTCGGCCTGCTTGTCGCGCCGTCGTTGCACGGAAGAGGGAATACGCATCGCCTCGCGGTATTTCGCGACGGTCCGGCGCGCGATATCGATGCCGGATTCACGCAGCCGCTCCACGATCGTGTCGTCGGAAAGGATGCTGTCATGCTGCTCGGCATCGATCAGCGTCTTGATCCTGTGGCGCACCGCTTCCGCCGAATGCGCCTCGCCGCCGACGGCGGAGGGAATGGCGGAGGTGAAGAAGTATTTCAGCTCGAAGATTCCGCGATTGGTCGCGATGTACTTGTTCGCGGTCACGCGCGAGACCGTCGACTCATGCATCGAGATCGCGTCGGCCACGGTCTTGAGGTTGAGCGGGCGCAGGTGCTGGACCCCGTGCACGAAAAAGCCGTCCTGCTGTTTCACGATTTCGGTCGCAACCTTGAGGATCGTGCGCGCCCGCTGATCGAGCGCGCGAATGAGCCAGGTCGCCGATTGCAGGCATTCGGCGAGATACGACTTGTCGGTCGAGGTCGCCGCGCTTTTCGAGACCTGCGCGTGATAGCTCTGGTTGAGCAGCACTTTCGGCAGCGTGTCCGAATTCAGCTCGACGATGAATCCGCCGTCCGGACCGGGCCGCACGAACACATCGGGCACGATCGGCTGCACCGTCACCGAACCGAAGGCGAGGCCGGGCTTGGGATTGAGTCGCTTGATCTCGCCGATCATGTCGAGGAGGTCCTCGTCGCCCACGCCGCAGAGCTTGCGCAACTGAGCGAGATCGCGCTTGGCGAGGAGATCGAGATTGGCCAGCAAGGCCTGCATCGCCGGATCGCAGCGATCGAGCTCGCGCAGCTGGATGGCAAGGCATTCGGTCAGGTTGCGGGCGCAGACGCCGGACGGCTCGAACGTCTGCAGGATCGCGAGCACGGCCTCGATTTCGGCCATCGGCGCCCCGAGCTTTTCGGCGACCGCCGCCAGATCGCCTGAAATGTAGCCGGCCTCGTCCACCAGATCGATCAGGTGCTGGCCGATCATCCGCCGGCCGGGATCGGAGACCGCGAGCGCAAGCTGCTCGGCAAGGTGTTCGGCCAGGGTCGACTCGGCCGACACGAAGGCTTCGAGATTGTACTCGCCGTCCTCGCGTCCGCCCGAGCGCACGCTCGCCCATTCGGAATAGGCCGCGCTGGCGTCGTCGGCGCGCGCACCCGCCGCGCCCCCTTCCTCCGGGAACACGTTGTCGAGGCGGGTGCCGAGCTGCTCCTCGAGCGCCCCGCGGCTGATCTCCAGATTCTCCGCCATCCAGTCGCCGTCCGCTTCGGCCGGGCCGGCATTGCCATCGGCGGCAACGGGTTCCTCGGGCGCGGACGGCCCGTCATCCTCGGCAGCGCGCTCGAGCAGGGGGTTGCGTTCCAGCTCTTCCTCGACATAGGCCGCAAGGTCCAGATTGGAGAGCTGCAGCAGCTTGATGGCCTGCATCAGCTGCGGCGTCATGACGAGCGCCTGGCTCTGGCGGAATTCGAGTCTCTGGGTCAGTGCCATGAGGTATTATTAGCGCGTCGGCACGATTTGTGCATGTACGATTATGGGCGAAGGCTGCCCTATATATCGCCTTGAAAAATAGTCAAACCGGGCGGAGGGCGGCGGCCTAGAGCCTGAATTCCTCGCCCAGATACAACCGGCGCACGTCAGGGTTGTTGACGATGTCCTCCGGGCTGCCCTCCATCAGGACCTCGCCCGAATAGAAGATATAGGCCCGGTCGGTCAGCCCGAGCGTCTCGCGAACGTTGTGGTCCGTGATCAGGACCCCAATCCCCCGGTAGGTCAGGTGCCGCACGAGGTCCTGAATATCGCCCACGGCGATCGGATCGATGCCGGCGAAGGGCTCGTCGAGCAGCATGTAGTTCGGTCGCGTCGCCAGCGCGCGCGCGATTTCCACGCGCCGGCGCTCCCCGCCCGAGAGCGCGATGGTCGGCGACTTGCGCAGCCGCGCGATATTGAACTCTTCGAGCAGGGCATTGAGATCGTGCTCGCGGCGCTTGCGGTCCGGCTCGATCACCTCCAGCACCGCGCGGATATTTTCCTCGACATTCAGGCCGCGGAAGATCGAGGCCTCCTGCGGCAGATAGCCGATACCCAGGCGGGCGCGCTGATACATCGGAAGCTGCGTGACATCGTGGCCGTCGAGCTCGATCGTTCCGCGGTCGGCCTTGATCAGGCCGGTGATCATGTAGAAGACCGTCGTCTTGCCGGCGCCGTTCGGTCCGAGCAGGCCGACGACTTCACCGGAGGCGATCTCGAGGCTGACGCCTCTGACGACCGTTCGCCCCCCGTAGGATTTCGTCAGCTCACGGGTCCGCAGCGTGGCCATTCAGTGCCGCAG
>JACAEG010000305.1 GCA_013388965.1 Pseudorhodoplanes sp.
GAGCTCGGCCCCGGCGAGATCGGCTTTCTCACCGCCTCGATCAAGGAAGTGGCGGACACGCGCGTCGGCGACACCATCACGGACGATCGCAAGCCGGTGGCGGAGCCCCTGCCCGGCTTCAAGCCGGCGATCCCGGTCGTGTTCTGCGGCCTGTTTCCCGTCGATGCCGCGCAATTCGAGGACCTGCGCGCGGCGATGGGCAAGCTGCGGCTGAACGATGCGAGCTTTTCCTACGAGATGGAGACCTCCGCCGCGCTCGGCTTCGGCTTCCGCTGCGGCTTCCTCGGCCTGCTGCATCTCGAAATCATCCAGGAGCGGCTGGAGCGCGAATTCAATCTCGACCTGATCGCGACCGCGCCGTCCGTCATCTACAAGATGACGCTGACGGACGGGAAGCAGATCGAGATTCACAATCCGGTGGACATGCCGGACGTGGTCAAGATCGCGGAAATCCAGGAGCCGTGGATCGAGGCGACGATCCTCACGCCCGACGAGTATCTCGGCTCGGTGCTGAAGCTCTGCCAGGACCGGCGCGGCGTGCAGAAGGAGCTCACCTATGTCGGCAACCGCGCAATGGTGAAATACGACCTGCCGCTCAACGAGGTGGTGTTCGATTTCTACGACCGGCTGAAATCGGTGTCGAAGGGCTATGCCTCGTTCGACTATCACCTGACCGACTACAAGCCCTCCGACCTCGTGAAGATGCAGATTCTCGTCAATGCCGAGCCCGTGGATGCGCTGGCCATGCTCGTGCATCGTACGCGCGCGGAAGGCCGCGGCCGCGCGATGGTCGAGAAGCTGAAGGAGCTTATTCCGCCGCACATGTTCCAGGTGCCGATCCAGGCCGCGCTCGGCGGCAAGGTGATCGCGCGCGAGACGGTGCGCGCGCTGCGCAAGGACGTGACCGCGAAATGCTACGGCGGCGACGCCACCCGCAAACGCAAGCTTCTGGAGAAGCAGAAGGAAGGCAAGAAGAAGATGCGCCAGTACGGGAAGGTCGACATCCCGCAGGAAGCCTTTATTGCGGCGCTGAAGGTGGATGTGTGAAGTTTAGCCCCAATCTGAATGAGCCTTTATGTGTGCCGCCTTTAGATTCTCAATTGAACTGCGAAGAAGCGGATGCAAATTAACAAGAATAGAATCAAGAATTGAAGCCAGATCGATGGCGGGGGTATGCTCGGCTTGGTCCACATGTTCTTCTAGCATGAGGCGCAGCATTTCCTTTCGTTTCGCCGCAGGCGGGTGACGCCCGGGCGCCAGAGACTAGATCGTAAACGGCTTCTGCCGGTCGTAATCCGGCATCGACGGGCCGATCACAAAATGTTTGGGCGACTGCGTCGGCGGCATGTCCGCCAGGATGGCGACATGGAAGTCGTGGTAGTTTCCACTAAAGCGGCCGTCATTCCAAACCCGCAACAACCGAGCGGTGAATGCGCTGTTGAATGTGCCGTCCAGAGAATACTGGTTGTCCTGACATCCGGATATCAGCCGCACGCAGGCCTTCACCGTGCCGTCTGCCGCCTTTTCGGCTTGCGCTGATCGGAGCAATTCATCGTAGAATTTCCTGTTGCTGTTGTAGGTATGGAGCGCAACTTCCGGCGGCAGGTATTTCGGCGTGATTGACCCTTCGGTCAATGGCCGGAACTCTATTGACGCCATCACCGGCAACGACAGCAATGCCCAGTTGACGACTTGCTTCGTCACCGACCCGCTGTGACATGAATCGGAAAGTACGAGCACACGCACGCCCGGCGCGAAGCGCCCATAATGGCTGTACAATTCGTCATCGGATATCTGGCCGTCATACATGCACCAGGTCTCGTCGACGTCATCGGGCTCGTCGCCGTTGAGATCGGGAAGCTGTCCGCCATGACCAGAATATGTGAGCAGGAGGATGTCGCCCGCGCGAAGGCTGGCAGCAGCATTGGCAAGGAACGAGGTCAGGGCCGCACGCGTTGCCTGCGGCGTCAGGAGGATGTGATGTTCATACCCGCAGGCCTGGGCGATGTCCTGCATATCCCTGGCGTCCGCTTCGCACGCATTCAATTTTCCGCGCCAGCCCGCATAATGATTGGGGTCGAGCTCGTTGAGACCGATATGCAGCGACAGGCCCCGTGGCATTGCGTCCTCCTAGAGCGATGGATTGTCTCGACGTTCAGTGATGACGAAGCGGCAGGTCCGGCAAACGGCTTCGCCACGTTCGGAGAACCATTGACAGATCTCGCGGATCGAGCAGTGCGGCGGAGAGCGCGGATCGGCTGCAATTGCGGGGCGCTCCGCGAGGACCGCCGCCTGTGCAGCGATGCTGCACCCGTCTCCGTTCCATTGCCCGCAAGCCGACCGACAGCACGGCGCCGAGAAACGGAAACGCGCCTCGGGCGCGCCGTAGCTGCGTGCAGCGGCGGCAAAGGCTTGCGTGACGCCGACCCGCTCGGGAAGGAACGCGATCTCCCCGTTCGCCTCGACAACCCCGAGCAATACATGTCCCGGGCGGCAGCGCGCGCTGGGACACATTTTCTTGCCTACAGTGCCGAGGACGGCGCGTTCTGACCGCGCTGCGGTGCGTTTTGCGTCCATGGCTAGAACCGCATCGAGAAAATCATCCCTGCCGTCGCGCCGCCCATGCCGCCCCATATCTTCATGTCGGAGATCGGCGTGGCTGCAAGTTCCGGCCTCCGGTCGATACGAGCAAATTCCTCCTGCGCGACTTCGCCGAAACGCTTCTCAATCCGTTTGACCTCCTCGTCCGTGAGATCGACGCCGGACAACTGGATCATGAAGCGCTGCGTGTAGCTCGCAGGCAGCGCCGCTCCGCCCTTCGATCCAGCCTTCGTGCCGGGCTCTTCGCCACGCGCCTCGATCTCCCGATCGAGTGCGGCGAGCGCCTGGACGAGATCGCCCTGCGCCTCGACGATGGCCCGGACCTGATCGCGCAAAATGCGCAATTCGCTCGCCGGCACGCCCTTCGCCTTCAGCGCGTCCGCAACAAACACGCCGTACAACAGCATCATACCACCGGTACCAAATGCCTTTTCGCCTCCCGCCATCACACAATCTCCGATTGCTATTCAAATTATATACAAATAATAGTTGCATTATTGAAAATATTCAACTTGAATTGTGTCCGCACTTTCATCGCAGGTATGGACCTTCCGGATGTCGGACTTCCAGCCCGTTCGCGCTCCGAGGGCTGTCGATCTGGAGCAGCCGCGACCAGTCTACGTGGTCTGGGAGATCACACTGGCCTGCAATCTGAAATGCCGGCATTGCGGCTCTCGCGCGGGCGCGCAACGCCGCAACGAACTAACCACCGACGAATGCCTCGCGCTGATCGACGATCTGCACCGGCTCGGAACGCGCGAGATCACGCTGATCGGCGGCGAAGCCTATCTGCGAAGCGACTGGCTGGCGCTGATCGAGGCGATTGCCTGCAAGGGTATGCTGTGCGGATTGCAGACCGGCGCGCGCGCCCTGACGCCTGAGAAAATCGCCGCGGCCGCGCGCGCGGGACTGAGATCGGCAGGCGTCTCGATCGACGGACTTCGCGAGGTTCACGACGATCTGCGCGGCGTGCCCGGAAGTTTCGACATGGCGATCGCAGCACTGCGGTTGTTCCGCATGCATGGACTTTCCGGCAGCGTCAACACCCAAATCAACACGCGGAATATCGGCCAGCTCCCCGAACTGATGGACGTCATCGTCGAGGCTGGCGCAACTGGCTGGCAGCTTCAGCTCACTGTGCCGATGGGGCGCGCCGCCGACGACGCCGCGCTCATTCTGCAACCTTATCGACTTCTGGAGCTTATGCCATTGCTAGCCGGCCTGGTCGTCGAGGGGCGTCGGCGCGGACTGCATCTTATTCCGGGAAACAATGTCGGCTATTTCGGACCCTACGAAGCGTTCTGGCGCAGCATCAGCGGCAAGATTGAGTATTACGGAGGCTGCAACGCGGGCCGCAACGGGCTCGGCATCGAGGCGGACGGCTCCATCAAGGGCTGCCCGTCGCTGCCCAGCAAAGATTATGTCGGGGGCAACATCCGCACGACGCCGCTCGCCGACCTTTGGCACGACAGCCAGCTCGTCGGGTTCAGCCGCGACAAGAGACAAAACAGTGCACGGCTCTGGGGCTATTGCCGAACATGTTACTATTCGAGCGAATGCCAGGGCGGCTGCACCTGGTCCGCCCACGTCGTCTCCGGCCGGCCGGGAAACAATCCATTCTGTCACTACCGGGCCTTGAAACTCGCCGAGCGCGGGCTGCGCGAGTGCATCGAGCATCGGGCGGCTCCAGCCGGAAAACCTTTCGATTACGGGATGTTCGACATTCTGGTAGAAGATGAGAACGGAAATCGTTTTCCACAATCCATTTTCGATGCTGACAATGTCGCGGCTTCGCCTTCGCAAGTGGGCAGACCGCCAGGCGAACTGATTGTCTGCGGGGCCTGCGAGCAACTCGCCTATCCGGGCAGCGAGACATGCCCGCATTGCGGCGCCGATTCCCATCGGCTGCTCTCAAGCGGACGCCAACCGAACGAAGCGGCCATTGAGGCTGCGAGAGCGCAGATCGAGCGCCTGCGAACGCTGTCGGTAATCGCCCACGACACGCTGCAGAGAATTTCCGCGCATGCGGAAAGCATTCCCGATTTCGAAAGCGTCGCACACTCACCATAGGAGAAGATCATGCAAACGGATATGGCCAGCGACATTTCCGCCGCCATCAAGCTTGTGCCCGTTTCGTGGCTGCACAGGCCGGCCCTTCTCATGACTTACAAGAGCGACGCGCCCGCGATGAAGATCGGTCCACTGGCAGCGGCCGTAATCGGCGTTGCGGCGGGCGCCGGTATTCAGCTTTCCGGGCAGGCGCTGCGCAAGACGACGCCGGAGGAGCAGCGCTCGCTTATCGAATCGGTCGAGTGTCAGCTGTCGGTGAGCGAAATCGAGAAGATCGCGTTGCAATGCGCCGAAGACGCACGCAAGAGCAAGAGCTCGATTCTGGAGCAGATCGCCGCGAGCGAGTCAGCAGGAGCCAAGCCTTTCCCGATCGCAACGGCCGCATTTCTGGCCGGCGTGGCGGCCGGCGCGGCCGCGGCGCGCCCATGAAAGGCGCCAATGGAGAATGGGAGGAGGAAAACAATGCCTGGCTTCAATCTTACCGGCGAACTTGTGTTGCGGCTCGCGAAGGTCGGCGTGAAGGATCGCAGCTATCTGGAGCATGCGCTTTCGTTTCTCATTCCGATCATCGCTGATGAAATCCTGAAATCGGTAGAGTCTTCGCCTGCCGCAAAGAGCGTTGCCTTGCCGGCTGAGAAGGGCTGGCAGGGCACATCCGGGGAGGCGACAGTCTCAAGCGGCCTCAAGAGCGGGTCCGTGAGCGTGTCGCTGAGCAGCAACCCGGCGGGCGGGGCGATCGGCACGATCACGGGCATCTGGAACTTCTAGCTCCAGACAGTCCCGCTGGCTGGTGGCATTGAGATAGCGGAGGCAGTCGTCCGGGACGGAATTCCGGCTATTTGCCCTTTTTCTTGGATGCATCCCGCGCGGCCAGCGAACGGCGGATGCGGTCGAGCACGAATTGATGCTCATAGGGCTTCGACAAGGCGGGACCCTCGTTGCAGAGCTCGCCGGCCTTCTCGGCCGCTTTGGCCACCGTGCCGGCAAGGATCACCTCCACGTCGGGATGGTTCTCCCGGATCCAGGCGGCCAGCGCAAAACCGTTCTCGCCCGGCGCATCGATGTCGGCGAGCACGATGTCGATGGTCCTGCCGCTTTCGGACAGGATCGTGCGGGCCTCCGCCGCATTGGCCGTCTCGACGACCTCGTAGCCGC
>JACAEG010000209.1 GCA_013388965.1 Pseudorhodoplanes sp.
CCGAGCAGGCCGCGCAGCCTGCCGAGCCGGAAAAGTCCGGCACGCCATCGCCCGCACTCCAGAATGCAGCCGCAGAACCCGCCTTCGACCTGTCGAAATTGCCGTCGCTCGAATCGATCACCGCGAACACCGACATCCGCGTCTTCCTTCAGCCCGGCGTGCCGGCCGCGCTCACGCGTGCGGCGCTTCGCCGCGCATGGTCGGCCGATCCTGCGATCCGCGATTTCATCGGCCTGTCGGAAAATTCGTGGGACTTCACCGCGCCCGACTCCGTGCATGGCTTCGGACCGCTGCTGCCCACCGACGATGTGAAGCGGATGGTCGCGGAAATTTTCGGCTCGGGCGACCGCACTGCGAAAGACGATGCGGCCGACGTCACGCCGGAACCGTCGGCCGAGCCCTTGCCGAACGCGGCCATCTCCGCGGATTTGCACAGGCTGCCGTCAGACAGCGTCTCCGCGGATGCCGATGACAATGCGGATCAGTCGAAGCAGAACGAAGGAATGCTGCGACGCGAAAAGGATGATTTTGCATTGCAGCAAGGCTTGCACAAAGACGAGCCAGGTCTTGAGCAAGGTCTTGGCCGACCGCGCCGCAGACATGGCGGAGCATTGCCCGGCTAATGCGATCCGGCTTGCGACTAATCCACGCCCCATAGCTTCGTACTATTGACCCGTTCCAGACTGGAAGCGTATCGTTTTGAACGCTTCTTAAGTTGTTGCTCTTTTTTTCGGCAGGATGATGCGAGATCCGGGACTCGACGAAGCGATCCGAGCTGTCGGTGGCGTGAGTGAGCTTGCCCGCCGCATCGGTATCTCACAACCATCCGTATCGAACTGGGAGCGCGTGCCGGCCGAGCGGGTTGCAGCGGTCGAGAGCGCGACCAATGTCCCGCGCGCCATTCTGCGCCCCGATCTTTTCGGCGGCATGACCGCGGGCGGCGATGTCGACGAAATCGATTCGGCGCGCGCGCAGGAATATGCGCTGCTCGCCGCCTTGCTGGCCCGCGCTCCCGATGCGGCGCTGCTCAATTCGCTGAAGCAATTGCGCGGCGATCCGACCCCGATCGGCGTGGCGCATGTCGGCCTCGCGGAAGCCGCGGCGAGCACCGATGCGCAGCGCGTCGAGCGCGAATATTTCAATCTCTTCATCGGCCTCGGTCGCGGCGAGCTGATGCCCTATGGGTCCTACTATCTCACCGGCTTCCTGCACGAGCGCCCGCTCGCGCGCTTGCGCCAGGACCTGATCGAACTGGGCATCGAACGCAGCGAAGGCAATTGCGAGCCGGAGGACCACGCGGCGCTGCTGTGCGAGATCATGGCGGGACTGGCGGGCGGCCGTTTTCCCGCGCCGAAGGGCAGCGACCGCGACATCTTCGAAAAGCACATGGCGCCGTGGATCGGGCGATTCTTCGCCGATCTGGAACGCGCCGAGGAAGCGGACTTCTACCGCCGGGTCGGAACGCTCGGGCGGACATTCATCGACATCGAAAGCGAGGCGTTCGCGCTGTCGTGACGGTGCGGGCGTGCGGGACACAGGAGGAAACGGCAATGGCTCAGGACAGAAAGACGTCAGTCGGGCGGCGCGATTTCTTACGGGCGCTTGGCGCCGGCGCCGGCGTTGCGGTCACCGCAGCCGGGCCGCTCGCGACCGCCGCGCATGCGGACGGCGAAAGCAACGAGGAGAAGCGCAAGGCCCGCTACCAGCCGAACGCACCAGAGGTCCAGACCTATTACCGGGTCAACCGGTATCCGGCGACGAAATAAGGGAGGCATAGCCGTGCTGATCAAGAGAACGGAACGCGAGAAGCGTCGCGGCAGTCTTGCCGCTTCCCTGGGAAGCCAGTCCGAAGGCGGGCTCGACCGCCGTACCTTCCTGAAGCGCTCGGGCATCGCCGCGGGCGGCCTTGCCGCGCTCGGCGGATTGCCGCTCGCCGGCATGCGCAAGGCGCAAGCGGCGGGCACGATGCCGACCGGTCCCGGCATCACCGTGCGCAAGAACATCTGCACGCATTGCTCGGTCGGCTGCACGGTCATAGCCGAGGTGCAGAACGGCGTGTGGGTCGGGCAGGAGCCCGGCTGGGATTCGCCGATCAACCGCGGCTCGCACTGCGCCAAGGGCGCCGCGATCCGCGAGCTGGTGCACGGCGACCGCCGCCTGAAATATCCGACCAAGCTCGTCAACGGGCAGTGGACCAGGATTTCCTGGGACCAGGCCATCAACGAGATCGGCGACAAGCTGATGGAAATTCGCGGCAAGTCGGGGGCCGATTCGGTCTACTGGCTGGGCTCCGCGAAATTCTCCAACGAGGGCGCCTTCCTGAACCGCAAGCTCGCGGCATACTGGGGCACCAACAACGTCGATCATCAGGCGCGGATCTGCCATTCGACGACCGTCGCGGGCGTGGCCAATACCTGGGGCTACGGCGCGATGACGAACAGCTACAACGACATCCGCAATTCCAAGACCATGATCATCATGGGCGGCAATCCCGCGGAGGCGCATCCGGTGTCGCTGCAGCACTTGCTGGAGGGCAAGGAGCTCCAGCGCGCGAACATGATCGTGATCGATCCGCGCATGACGCGCACGGCCGCGCATGCGACGGAATATGTGCGCATCCGCTCCGGCACGGACATCCCCGTGATCTACGGGATGCTCTGGCACATCTTCAAGAACGGCTGGGAGGACAAGGAGTTCATCAAGCAGCGCGTCTACGGCATGGACGATGTCCGCAAGGAAATCGAGAAGTGGACGCCGGAAGAGGTCGAGCGCGTGGCGGGCGTTCCGGGCAAGCAGCTCGAGCGGGTCGCCAAGATGTTTTCGCACGACAAGCCGGCGACGCTGATCTGGTGCATGGGCGCGACCCAGCACACGGTCGGCACCGCGAATGTGCGCGCCTTCTGCATTGCGCTGCTGGCCACCGGCAATGTCGGCGGCTTCGGCAACGGCGCCAACATCTTCCGCGGCCATTGCAACGTGCAGGGCGCGACCGATCTCGGCCTCGATGTCGTGACGCTGCCGCTCTATTACGGCCTCGTCGAGGGCGCGTGGCGGCACTGGTCGCGCGTCTGGGAAACGCCGTATGAATGGTTCGTCGACCGCTTCGACAAGACGACGTGCGCCGACGGCAAGGTCACGACCACGATGAACACGCCGGGCATCCCGTCGACCCGCTGGTTCGACGCCGCAATGCTCGACAAGAAGGACGTGTCCCAGAAGGACAACATCAAGGCAATGATGGTGTTCGGGCATGGCGGCAACACCGTCACCCGCATGCCGCAGGCCCAGAAGGGCATCGAGGCGCTCGATCTGCTTGTGGTCGCCGATCCGCATCCGACGACCTGGGCGGCGCTCGCGCCGGGCCGCAAGAACAACACCTACCTGCTGCCGATCTGCACGCAGCTGGAGGCGAAGGGGTCGCGCACCGCGTCGAACCGCTCCATCCAGTGGGGCGAGCAGATCGTGAAGCCGATCTTCGAATCCAAGAACGACCTGGAGGTCATGTATCTCCTGGCCAAGAAGCTCGGCTTCGCCGACCAGATGTTCAAGAACATCAAGGTCGAGAACAATCTCCCAGAAGCCGAGGACATCCTGCGCGAGATCAATCGCGGAGGCTGGTCGACCGGCTATTGCGGCCAGTCGCCCGAGCGGCTGAAGCTGCACATGGCGAACCAGAAGGACTTCGATCTGGTCACGCTGCGCGCCAGCTCCGGCCCGGCCAAGGGCGATTATTACGGCCTGCCCTGGCCGTGCTGGGGCACGCCGGAATTCAAGCACCCCGGCACCCATACGCTCTACAACACCAATCTCGCGGTGAAGGACGGCGGCGGCACCTTCCGCGCGCGCTTCGGCGTCGAGCGCGTGGTCAAGCAGAAGGTCATGGAGAACGGCGTCGAGGTCGAGAAGGAGGTGAAATACAATCTCCTTTCCGAGGGCTCCTATTCCAAGGATTCCGAGATCCAGGACGGCTATCCCGAGTTCACGTTCGGCGTCCTCAAGAAGCTCGGCTGGGACAAGGACCTCACCGAAGCGGAACTCGCCACCATCCAGCGCATCAACCCGGCGAACCCGGATTCGGTCTCCTGGGCGATCGATCTGTCGGGCGGCATCCAGCGCGTGGCGATCGAGCACGGCTGCATCCCCTATGGCAACGGCAAGGCGCGCGCCAATGCGTTCGGCCTGCCGGACGCCATCCCGGTGCACCGCGAGCCGATCTACACGCCGCGGCCCGACCTCGTCGCGAAATATCCGACGCTGCCGAACGCGCGGCAATTCCGCGTGCCCAATATCGGCTTCGACATCCAGAAGGCGGCGGTGGAGAAGGGGATCGCCAAGCAATTCCCGCTCATCAACACCTCCGGCCGTCTGGTTGAATACGAGGGCGGCGGCGAGGAGACGCGCTCCAACAAGTGGCTCGCCGAATTGCAGCAGGACATGTTCATAGAAATCAATCCTGCGGACGCGGCCGAGCGCGGCATCAAGGACGGCGGCTGGGTGCTGGTCACCGGTCCGGAAATGCCGGCCGGACAGGTCTGCCGCATGAAGGCGCTGGTCACCGAACGCGTCGGCAAGGGCGTGACCTGGTGTCCGTTCCACTTCGCGGGCTGGTTCATGAACACGGACCAGCGCGGCAATTACCCGAGCGGTGCCGATCCGATCGTGCTGGGCGAGAGCGTCAACACGGTCACGACCTACGGCTTCGACCCGGTCACCGGCATGCAGGAACCAAAAGCGACCCTCTGTCAGGTTCGCGCGGCTTAAGGAGACGCAACAATGGCTCGTATGAAATTCCTTTGCGACGCCGATCGTTGCATCGAGTGCAACGCTTGCGTCACCGCCTGCAAGAACGAGCACGAGGTGCCGTGGGGCATCAACCGCCGGCGCGTCGTCACCATCAATGACGGCAAGCCGAGCGAGCGCTCGGTCTCGATGGCCTGCATGCATTGCACCGACGCGCCGTGCGCGGCGGTGTGCCCCGTGAACTGCTTCTACACGACGGCCGACGCGGTGGTCCTGGCGGTGCCCGCCTTCGAGGTGGAGCCGCTGATCGGGCCCCTCATGCCCGAAGACGCGCGCTCGGTGGGCGGCATCCCATACGCGGACATCGCGGTGATCGTGCAGGCCTATCCCAAGGCCGCGCTCAAAGG
>JACAEG010000226.1 GCA_013388965.1 Pseudorhodoplanes sp.
GCCACCACCTGGACGCTTCCATCCCCGAGGACCTGGCTTTTTCGGAGAGCCGCATCCGCCGCGAGACCATCGCGGCCGAGGACATCCTGCACGATATCGGCGCCCTCTCGATGATGTCGTCGGATTCGCAGGCGATGGGCCGCATCGGCGAAGTCGTCATCCGCACCTGGCAGACGGCCGACAAGATGAAGAAGCAGCGCGGCCGCCTGAAGGAGGAGAAGGGCGACAACGACAATGTGCGCGCCAAGCGCTATGTCGCGAAATACACGATCAATCCAGCAATCGCGCACGGCGTCTCGAAAATCATCGGCTCCGTCGAGAAGGGCAAGATGGCCGATCTCGTTTTGTGGTCGCCGGCCTTCTTCGGCGTGAAGCCCGACTGCGTCATCAAGGGCGGCACGATCGTCGCCGCCCCGATGGGGGATCCCAACGCCTCGATTCCGACGCCGCAGCCGGTGCATTACCGGCCGATGTTCGGCGCCTACGGGCGTGCGCTCACGGCCTCGTCGGTGGTGTTCGCCTCGAAAGCCGCGGTGCGCGCAAATCTCGGCAAGAAGCTCGGTATCCAGAAGGAGCTTGTCGCGGTCTCCAACACGCGCGGCGGCATTTCCAAGAAGAGCATGATCCACAATGGGGCTACGCCCAAGCTCGAGATCGATCCGGAGACCTACGAGGTGCGGGCGGACGGCGAATTGTTGACTTGCGCGCCGGCCGACGTGCTGCCGATGGCGCAGCGGTATTTCATGTATTGATCTCCCGGTCGTCACGCGCAAGCGGGAACCCATAGCCACCGGCGGCTGTTGTCGTGGGAACGGTGGCAATGGTGTCCCGGCGCTCGCTTCGCCCGGCCGGGACGACGGAGTAGTATCCGGAATGCACCGCGTCTCTTCGATCTCCCCCGCCGGCCACTGGACCGCGCCGGCCATCGATCGCGTCATTCTCGACGCCGACGAGCGCAACCGGCGCCGCATCGTGCTGACGGGGGAACAGGGCACGCGGGTGCTCCTCGACTTCGAGAAGCCCGTGACGCTGCGCGACGGCGACGGGCTGGTGCTGGAGGACGGCTCGATCGTGCAGGTCTGCGGACAGCCGGAACAGCTGATCGAGATCACGCCGTCCTCGCCGCAGGATTTCGTGCGGCTCGCCTGGCATCTCGGCAACCGGCACACCGATGTGCAGATTGTCGGGCAAAGAATCCGCATTCGCCACGACCATGTGCTGGAGGAGATGCTGAAAGGTCTTGGCGCGTCGCTCGCGCCGCTACAGGCGCCGTTCGATCCCGAGGGTGGCGCGGGACATGAGCACGGGCACGATCACGCGCATGGCCATCACCACGGCCAGCATCATCATCATGACTAAGCGGAAAAAGATTTTGCCGCTGGCGAAGGGGCGGGGAGAGCAGAAGCGTTCCGGTCACCTCTCCCCGCTTGCGGGGAGAGGTCGACCGTCGCAGCGAAGCGAAGGCGGGCGGGAGGAGGGAAATTGCGAGGGTGCTCCGGTTCTCTCCACCCCTAGCTCTCCCCCACAAGGGGAGAGGGAACAGAGCGGAGGGAGCGGAGATGACGCCGCGCTCTACCGCCTCATGGCCTGGCTCTCGCCGTCCTACCCGGTCGGGGCCTTCTCCTATTCCAGCGGCATCGAATGGGCGGTGGAGGCGGGCGATATCCGCGACGCCGCGACGCTGAAGGGCTGGCTCGCCGCGATGATGGCAAGCGGCGCCGGATTCTGCGACGCGGTGTTTTTCGCGCAGGCGCATCGCGCGATCGCAGAGAACGATGACAGGCATCTGCGTGCGGTCGCCGAACTGTCCGCCGCCTTCGCACCATCGAAGGAGCGCCATCTGGAGACGACCGCGCAGGGCCGCGCCTTCGTCGAGGCGACCAGGGCCGCGTGGCCCTGCGACGCGCTCGACACGCTGTCAAAGGTGTGGGATGGGCCGGTGACCTATCCGGTTGCGGTCGGCGTTTCGTCTGCCGGGCATGGCATCGCGGTCGGCTCCAGCCTGCATGCCTATCTGCATGCTTTGGCCGCCAACTGGATTTCGGCCGGCGTGCGGCTCGTGCCGCTCGGCCAGACCGACGGACAGCGCGTGCTGGCGGGATTGGAAGCAGGGATTGCCGACGCCGCCAAGCGCGCGCTTTCGGCAGGGCTCGAGGACGCGGCGAGCAGTACGTGGCGCGCGGACATCGGCAGCATGCGCCACGAGACGCAATATACGAGGTTGTTCAGGTCGTAACACACCGGTCGTCATCGCCGGGCTTGACCCGGCGATCCCGATAAGGGACGCAGGCTGGTAGCCATCCTAAGCGGGATGGCCGGGTCAAGCCCGGCCATGACAATCGATGAATAGCGCCATGAACAAAAACCCCCACGGTCCCCTGCGTGTCGGCGTCGGCGGCCCCGTCGGTTCCGGCAAGACCGCGCTGATGGACCTCCTGTGCAAGGCCTTGCGCGACAAATACGAGATTGCCGCGATCACGAACGACATCTACACCAAGTGGGATGCCGATTATCTCGTGCGCTCCGGCGCGCTCGCCGCCGAACGCATCGCGGGAGTCGAGACGGGCGGCTGCCCGCACACCGCGATCCGCGAGGACGCCTCGATCAATCTCGCAGCGGTCGCCGACATGCGCAAGAAGTTCCCCGATCTCGACCTCGTGCTGATCGAATCCGGCGGAGACAATCTTGCTGCGACCTTCTCGCCGGAACTTGCCGATCTCACGATCTACGTCATCGACGTCGCCGCCGGCGACAAGATTCCCTCCAAGGGCGGCCCCGGCATCACGCGCTCGGACCTGCTTGTGATCAACAAGATCGATCTTGCACCCTATGTCGGCGCCTCGCTCGAGGTCATGGACCGCGACGCGAAAAAGATGCGCGGTCAGAGGCCGTTCGTGATGACCAATCTGCGCGAGGGCCAGGGCGTGGCGGAGATCGCGCGCTTCATCGAGCAAAAAGGCGGATTGGGCGCCTGGCGCTAATTCCGGCCCTGCCAGACCTCGCGCATCAGATCGAGCATCAGCTTGCGGTTGGCGGCGCCCAGCCGCTCGGTCAGATGCGCCTCGTGCTCGGCGGCCAGCACCTTGGCCCTCTTCAGCATCTTCTGACCCTCGCGCGTCAGGAAGAGAGCATGCGAGCGGCGGGCTCCGGGTGCCGGCTGCCGCTCGGTCAGACCGCGCCGCTGCAGCAGATCGAGCATGTGAACAAGACGGGCGCGCTCGATGCCGAGCGTGCGGGCGAGGTCGGATTGCGAGAGGCCGGGATTCTCGCCGATCACGACCAGCACCGAATATTGCGCCGGCCGAATTCCGATTTCCGAAAGCGTGCGGATGAAGTCGTTGAAAATCCACACCTGCGCACGCCGCATGAAATAGCCGAGATGCTCGTTGAGCACCCCGACGCCGACCGGCGGGCGCGTGTTGCGCTGCGGTCGCGAGACGGATTTGGCCCGCGCGCGCGCATCCGGCTGCAAGGCCCTGGCCTCGACATTCCGCTCCGGCAATGGCGTTTTCCTCGTGTCCGGCCGCTGCGGGCCTGAAATTGTTGTTGACTGCATTTGTTGTCTATTACAACAATTCGCGCAACTGAATTCCGGGAGGGGGCGAAGGCCCGCGGCACAAGGGCGTTAACGCTCGACGCCGCGTGACATTTTCGGCCATTGCGTCCCGGACAAAAGAATAAGAGAACTAGCCGCAACGGACGGCGTCTCGCCGTTAATTCTTCCAGGGAGGAAGACACATGAATCGGAAGTCCAACTCGTCGACCGCGCGCGTCTCGCGCCGTGCGGTTGCCGCCGGCCTCGGAGCTGCAGGCATCCTCGCCGGTACGTCGCCCTTCAACATCCTGCGCGCGCAGGGCGCGGCCCTCAAGGTCGGCTCGCTGCTGCCGCGTTCCGGCTTCCAGGCCGGCATCGGGCAGGATTGCCAGCGCGGTGTTGATATTACCAACGGCATTCTGAAGGAACTGGGCTATCGCGAGCTCCAGATCATGAACGCCGACACCGAATCAAACGTGGACAACGCCCGCGCCCAGGCCGAGAAACTGATCAGCGAGGGCGCGCAGCTTCTCATGGGCGCGTTCGACTCGGGCCAAAGCACCGCGATCGCGCAGGTCGCCGAGCAGAAGGGCATTCCCTACGTCATCAACATCGCCGCGGCTCCCCCGATCACGGAGCAGGGCTACAAGTTCGTGTTCCGCAACTTCCCGATCGCGCCGGTCATTCTGGGAGACGCCTTCGTCAACCAGAAGGAAATCTTTGCGGCGACGGGCTCGGCGCCGAAGACCGTCGCGTTCCTGCACGTCAACGACACATTCGGCACGGCGATGAAGAACGGCATCGGCGGCATCATGCCCAAGCACAATATGCCGTTCACCATCGCGGAGACGATCTCCTACGATCCGGCCGCGCGTGACCTTTCGGTCGAGGTGGCGAAGGCGAAGGCGACCGGCGCGGAGGCGCTGCTCGTCGTCAGCCGCCTCAACGACGCGATCCTGCTGACGCGCGAATTGGTCAAGCAGCGCTGGTCGCCGATGGCGATTCTGAGCATGGGACCCGGCTGGTACGAGGATCAGTATCTGAAGACGCTCGGCAAGCTCAGCGACGGCCCGCTCAGCTTCGTGCCGTGGTACGACCCGAACAAGAAGGTTGCCAAGATGCTCGAAGCCGCGCTTGCCAAGGCGAGCCCCGGCGTCAACATGAATACCAACCATGTCTACACGTTCGAGGCCCTGCTGGTCGCGGCCGACGCCTACAAGCGGGCCGGCTCGACCGACCCGAAGGCGCTCGCCGATGCGATCCGCACGACCAACATCATCGACAATGTCAGCCCCGGGCCCGGCATCATGTTCAACGAGAAGGGCCAGAACGACAAGCTGAAGAACTCGGCGATCCAGAACCGCGACGGCAAGCTCGTCACGGTGGCGCCGAAGGAGGCAGCCAATGCCAAGGTCGAATGGCCGCTGAAGCCCTACGACAAGCGCTGACCTTCTTTCCGCAACCCGCTCCGGCCGCGCCAGCGGCCGGAGTCATTTTCGCAGAACCGCGCCGTGCCCGCTGAGATCTACCTGAATGTCGCCGTCGGCGGCATCCTGACCGGGCTTGTCTACGGGCTGATGGCGCTCGGCCTCTCGGTCATTTTCGGCGTCGTGCGGGTCGTGAATTTCGCGCATGGCGAAATGATGACGATCGCGATGTATCTCGCGATCCTGGCGTTCAGCGCCCTCAAGCTCGATCCCCTGGTGATGATGGTTCCGATCGCGGCCGTCCTCTTTGCGCTCGGCTATGCGATGCAGGCGGCCCTGATCAATCCCTTCATCAACCGGCCGGAGCACAGCCAGTTCATCCTGCTCGTGGCGGTCGCGATCATCATGGTCAACGTGCTGCTGATCATCTTCGGGCCTGACGCGCGCAATGTGATGACGAGCTACTCCTTCGACAGCTTCCAGGTCGGGCCGCTGATCGTGGACGCCACCAAGGTCTATGCCGGGGCCGCAGCTATCGCGGTGGCGGCCGTCCTGTTTGCATTCTTCCGTTTCACCTATGTGGGGCAGGCGATCCGCGCCTGCGCGGACAATTACACCGGCGCTCTGGTCGTCGGCCTCAACGTCAAGCAGCTCTATGCGCTCACCTTCGGGATCGGGGCGGCCTGCGTCGGCGCCGCCGGCGCGATGATCGTCCTGATCGTCGATGTCACCCCCGCGCTCGGCCCGGCCTATACGCTGCTCGCCTTCATCATCGTCATTACCGGGGGCCTCGGCTCGATGCCCGGGGCGCTGCTCGGCGGCATCCTGATCGGACTGACGGAAGCGATGGCGGGCCTTCTGTTCTCGCCCTCGGCCAAGAGCATGTTTGCCTTCGGCCTTCTCGTGATCGTGCTTCTGTTTCGCCCGCAGGGCATCATGGGCAAGAGGGTCGCATGATCGCAGCCCTGTTCGAAGGCGTTCTGCGCCACGGCCTGGCCCTGCTGGTCGTGCTGTTCGCGGCGCTGCTGGCGGCGCCCTACATCGTCAACAGCTACCTGCTGGCGATCCTGATCATCATTCTCTACTACGCCTATGTCGGGCAGGCCTGGAACATCATGATGGGATTTGCCGGGCAATTGTCGCTCGGCCACGCGCTCTATGTCGGGCTCGGCGCCTACACGGCGGCCGCCCTGTTCGTGAAATTCGGCCTTTCGCCCTGGATCGGCATGCTGGCGGCGATACCCGTCGCGATGACGGCGGGGGCCATCATCGGCTTTCTCGCCTTCCGCTTTCGCGTGGGGGGCGTCTATTTCGCGATTCTCACCATCGCCTTCGCGGAATTCGCGCGCGTGGGCTTCGACCACTTCACCTGGGTCGGCGGCTCGAGCGGATTTTTCCTGCCGGTCGCGAACTACACGACGAGCGATCTGTGGACGCTGCGCGGCCGGCCGGTCATGTTCTACTATCTGATCCTCACGATGGTGGTGATTGCCTTCGTTTTGTGCCGCATCCTGCTGCGCAGCCGCATCGGCACTTTCTGGCTCGCCATCCGCGAGGACGAGGAAGCCGCGCGCGCCATCGGCATCGATACCTTCCGCTACAAGATGTATGCGGTGGTGCTGTCGGCCGGCATGACCTCGCTGGCGGGTGTGTTCTTCGCCTTCTATTACAACAACCTCTTTCCCGAGCAGGTGTTCAATATCGCGCGCTCGATCGAGCTTATCCTCGCTCCGATCATCGGTGGGATCGGAACGCTGTTCGGTCCGATCCTGGGCGCATTCCTGCTGACCGGCCTGTCCGAGACGATGCACGCGATCCTGCAGGGGCTTGGCGTCGACGTGCCGGGCGCCAAGCAGGTGTTCTACGGACTGTGCCTGCTGTTCGTCGTGATGGCGCTGCCCGACGGCGTCTGGCCGTGGGTGGCGCGCAAGCTGGGGCTTGGAGGGCGAAAGCCATGACCGCGCTCCTGTCGGTCACCGGCGCGACCAAGCGCTTCCGTGGTCTGCTCGCGGTCGACAGCGTCCTGCTCGACGTGCAGCCGGGCGAGATCTTTGCCGTCATCGGCCCGAACGGCGCGGGCAAGACCACCCTCTTCAACATGATCGCCGGCATCTATCGGCCCGATGCGGGCGAGATCTCCTTTGCCGGCAGCCGCATCGACGGCCTGTCGCCGGATCAGGTCTGCCGCCGCGGCATCGGCCGCACCTTCCAGATCGTGCGGCCGTTTCCCGCGCTGACGGTCGAGGAAAACGTCATGGCCGGCGCGTTCCTGCACCGCAAGGAGCGCTCGGCCGCCTTGCAGCGGGCGCATGAAGTGCTCTGGCAACTCGACCTGTTCGAGAAGCGCGATCAGCTGGCCTCGTCGCTGACGCTGCCGGACCGCAAGCGGCTGGAAGTGGCACGCGCGCTCGCCACCGATCCGAAGCTGCTGCTGCTCGACGAGGTGATGGCCGGCCTGCGTCCGACCGAGACCGATCGCATGGTCGAGATTTTCCGCAAACTGAACAGGGAGACCGGGCTGACCATCCTGCTGATCGAGCATGTCATGCGCGCGGTGATGGCGCTCGCCCAGCGCGTCCTTGTGCTGCATCACGGTGCAGTGATCGCGCAGGGCGTGCCTGCGGATGTCGTGCGCGATCCCGCCGTCATCCACTCCTATCTTGGCGCGGAGGCGGCGGTCTGATGCTGAGCATCAAGGACATCGACGTCTATTACGGCGACGCGCAGGCGCTCGATGGAGTGTCGCTGGAGGTAGAGGAGGGCGCGATCGTCGCCATCGTGGGCGCCAATGGCGCCGGCAAGACCTCGCTCATCCGCACCATCGCCGGCATCAACAAGCCCGCGCGCGGTGAAATCGTCTATCGCGGCAATCCGATCGCGGGCCTGCCGAGCTACAAGGTCTGCAATCTCGGGATCGGCCAGGTGGCGGAAGGCCGGCAGGTCTTTCCGACGCTGAGCGTGTCGGAAAATCTCGACATGGGGGCCATGCTGCCGCGCGCACGCGAACTGCGCGCGAAAAATCGCGAGCGCGTGCTGGCGCTGTTTCCGCGGTTGCAGGAGCGCCTGACGCAGGCGGCGGGCACGCTGTCCGGCGGCGAGCAGCAGATGCTGGCGATCGGCCGCTGCCTGATGGGCGCGCCGGAGCTGGTGATGTTCGACGAGCCCTCGCTTGGGCTTGCGCCGTCCGTCGTGCAGTCGGTCCTTGCCACCATTCACGAGCTCAACCGCGAGGGCCTTACCTGCGTGCTGGTGGAGCAGAATGTGGCGGTCTCGCTGAAGCTCGCGAGCCGCGCCTATGTGCTGGAGAATGGGAGTATCACGCTGTCCGGCACGGGAGCGGAGCTGCTTGCCGACGACCGCGTGCGCAAGGCGTATCTCGGGATGTGACTAGCGCCGCATCGAAGCGGTGAGCGCCGCGACGCGCACCGTCAGGGGCGAGGCGGGAAACAACGCTCGCAGCATTTTCAGGGCCTCGGCCCCTGTCCGGGGAGGCGCCCGGTGCAGCTCCTCGACCATCGCGCGCGCCAGCTGGCCTTCGCTCACGCCCGTCGCGATCGAGGGCGCCAGGGTCACATCCCCGAAAGGCTGGGGGTTCGAGATTCGGATGGTACGATGATCCTGCTGCACCTTCATGGGTCGCGGCTCCGTTCGGCGGTCGCTTCCCAACGCGCTTGCAGGAGGCCGGTTCCGCGCCGCGAGCGGCGAGCGTCACGACAGGAGCTTTTCCAGCAATCCGCGAAGCTGAATCCGTTCATCGACGCTGAGTTTCGAGCCGAGATGACGCTCGATCGCGGCGGCGCAGGTCGGCCACATCTTCTTCTGCAATTTCCGTCCCTCGGGCGTGATGGCAATGAACTGGCCGCGGCCATCTGTTGGGCAGGTCTGGCGCTCGACCAGGCCTGCTTGCTCGAGCCGGTCCACGAGCCGGGACGTGGCGTATTGCGGGAGCAGCATGGTGCGCTCGAGGTCAAGCGGGCGGGCACGGCCCCCGGGCGCGTTGGCCAGGCTGATCAGGACATCGTACCAGACGATCGGCGGAAACCCGGCCGCCTTCACGTCCGCCTCGATCCGCGTCAGCAACGCCTGCTCCACGCGCGCCAGCCGCGTCCAGATCGCCTCGGTATGGGGACAAAGCAGCCTCATTACCCCCAGATAAGCGATTCATGTATTTGCATCAATCTTGACAATTACATGTAATTGCATCTAACAATATGCATCTGCATAGACCGCGGCTCAATCGGGGTCGCGGCGAACCAGAGGAGATCCCATGAAGCTGTATTTTTCGCCGGGTGCCTGTTCGCAATCGCCGCACATCGTTCTGCGCGAGAGCGGTGCGAAGTTCGAGACCGTTCAGGTCGATACCAAGACGAAGAAGACCAAGGACGGAGATGACTTCTTGAGGGTCAATCCGAAGGGCATGGTGCCCGCTCTCGAGCTCGACAACGGCGAGGTGCTGACCGAGGGGCCGATGATCGTGCAATACATCGCCGACACGCAGAAGAATACAAGCCTCATGCCTGCCGCCGGGACGATGGAGCGCTATCGCGTGCTGGAGTGGCTGAACTACATCACCTCCGAGATTCACAAGACTTTCTCGCCGCTTTTCAATCCGAAGACGCCGGAGGACTTCAAGGCGATCCTGAAGCAGAATCTGGCAACGCGCTTTGCGCATGTGAACGACAAGCTCGCCGGTCGTCAGTATTTGACCGGCGACACGTTTACCGCCGCCGACGCCTATCTGTTCGTCGTCGCGAACTGGTCGCGCTTCCACAACATCGACATTTCGCAATGGCCGAATCTGAAGGCCTTTGTCGAGCGCGTCGCGGCGCGACCGAAAGTGCGCGAAACGCTGGAAGCAGAAGGTCTGCTCAAGGCCTCTGCAGCCTGAGGGCGCGGACGACGAGCGGGGCGGCGGTCACGCCGCCTCGACGTCCGCCGGCCGTCGCTCGAAGGCGTCCGGATACATTTCGGAGAATGACACGAACACGGCGGTCACCATGCTCAAGTGGTCATGCATGGCCGCAGCGGCGGCCTCGGCGTCGCGGCTGGCAAGCGCATCCACAATCTTCTCGTGTTCGGCGTGCGTCGAAAGCTGGCGCTCCGGCGTACAGACGAACAGGCGCATCCGGTCGATCTTGGCGCGCGCGGCATAGACCGTGCTCTTGACCCGTTCGAATCCGAGCGCATCGAACAGCAGATCGTGCAGCTCGATATCGAGCTCGTGGAAGCGAACGCGGTCGTCATGCTTCATGGCGTGTTCGGCGTCCCGCAGATTCCGCTTCAGCGCGGCCAAAAGCCTGGCATCGCCCCGCGGCGCGATCGCGCGCACCGTGTCGATTTCCAGCGCGTTGCGGATGAACATCGCTTCCTGGCAGTCCGCGAGATTGATGCGCGTCACGCGGGTTCCACGCTGCGGAAGAATCTCGACAAATCCCTCGTCGGCGAGACGCCCCAGCGCCTCCGATACCGGGAACCGCGAAACCCCCAGCCGGTTGCACAGTGCCGACTTGTCGATGAATTCGCCGGGGGCGAATTCGAGGCGCACGATTGCCGAGCGGATCACATCGTGGATGTGAGCGACCGTCCCTCCGCGCTTGTCCCGGTTCAGCGTGGGAAGAAATCGATAGAGGCTATTGCGTGCGTCAGTCATCCGAGTAACATGTTAGTCGGATCAAGACCCCTGTCCAAGGGGGCAAATCAACAATGCACGTCAGGCCGGCTCTCGCAAGGCGAAGGGCCAAAGGGAGGAATTGAAATTATGTCCGTTTTGACGCGGCGCGTTGCCGTCTGCATCTTCGCATGTGTCGCGCTGGCTGTGGCCGGCCCGGCCTTCGCCCAGACCAAGCTCAAATGGGCGCATGTCTATGAAACGTCCGAGCCGTACCACAAATGGGCGGTCTGGGCCGGCGAGGAATTCAAGAAGCGCACCAACGGCAAGTACGAGATCCAGGTTTTCCCGGCGTCCTCGCTCGGCAAGGAATCCGACATCAACGAGGGTCTCGGTCTGGGCACTGTCGACATCATCTATACCGGCCAGCTCTTCGCCGGCCGCAGCTTCGGTCCGCTCGCCATCGGCGGCGCGCCCTTCATGTTCCGCGACTACGGCCACTGGAATGCATTCCGCAACTCGCCCCTCTTCGCCGAGCTGGCGGAGGGCTACAAGAAGAAGACCGGCAACGAGGTCGTTGCGCTGACCTATTACGGCGAGCGTCACACCACCTCGAACCGGGATATCAACAAGCCGGAGGACATGAAGGGTCTCAAGATCCGCGTGCCCGACGCCCCGCTTTACGTGATGTTCCCCAAGGCGGTGGGCGCCAATGCCACGCCGATCGCGTTCGCGGAAGTCTATCTCGCGCTCGCGAACGGCACCGTCGACGCGCAGGAAAACCCCCTGCCGACGATCCAGGCCAAGAAGTTCTACGAGGTGCAGAAGAACATCGTGCTGACCGGCCACATCACCGATGCGCTGCTCACCATCGTCAGCGGGCCGACCTGGGGCAAGCTCAATGCCGACGAGCGCAAGACGCTCACCGCGGTGCTGAAGGAAGCCGCCGACAAGGCCACTGCCGACATCGTTCAGTCGGAGAAGGAACTGGTCGGCTGGTTCAAGCAGCAGGGCAAGAACGTGGTCGCGGTCGACCGCAAGCCGTTCCGCGACGCGGTGGTCAAGCTGCACCTGTCCTCGGATGCGACCTGGGACAAGGCGACCTACGACAAGCTGCAGGCCCTCGGTTCGGCAACGAACTGACGTCGCGGGCATAGGTCATGGCAGACGAAAAGAGCGAGGTGGGCGGGGCGCCGTCCACCCCGGAAGAGCTCGACGTCCTTTTCAAGGAATGGGAGCGGGAGGAAGCGAAGGTCGATCTATCCGACCTGCGGCCGGAAGACTCCATCGTCTTTGTGGTGTTCTGGGCGCTGTTCGCTGTCGTCTTCCTCCAGCTCTTTGCGCGCTATGTGCTGAACGATTCCCCCGGCTGGACCGAGGAAATCGCCCGCTATCTGCTGATCGGCGTGACCTTCATCGGCTCGGTCATGGCGATGCGCAAGGGCACGCATATCGCCGTCGAGGCGCTGTTCAAGTATCTCTCGCAGCGCGCGCGCCATGCGGTGCTGCTGGTCGTCGACCTGACGGTCGCGCTGTTCTGCATCTTCCTGGCGATCACCGCGGCGCAGCTGTCGCTGCGGACGAACCAGTTCATGGTGTCGGTCGATATCTCGAAGGCCTGGGTCTACTGGATCGTGTGTGCCTCGCTCGCGGCCATGAGCTTCTACGCCGCATTGCGCTTCATCCGCCGCCTGCGTCATCGCGAGTCGGATGAGATCAAGTCGCTGGCGTTGGACTGAATGTCATGCTGATCGCCATTCTTCTGATCTCGCTGTTCGTGTTCATCGCCATCGGCCTGCCGATCGCGATTGCGCTGGCCGGTTCGTCTCTCCTCTACATTGTGATCGGCTATCTCACCGGCGAGGTCGCGGTGCCGTCGGTGGTGGTGATCCACCGCATGGTCAACGGCGTCGATTCGTTTCCGCTGCTGGCGGTGCCGTTCTTCATCTTTGCCGGCAACCTGATGAATACCTCGGGCATCACCAAGCGCATCTACGATTTCGCGCTGGCCGTGGTCGGCTGGGCGAAGGGCGGGCTCGGCCATGTCAACGTGGTCGGCTCGGTGATCTTCGCCGGCATGTCCGGCACCGCCGTCGCCGATGCCGGCGGGCTCGGGACCATCGAGATCAAGGCGATGCGCGATCACGGCTATGACGTGAAATTCGCCGTCGGCCTGACGGCGGCGTCGTCCACCATCGGCCCGATCATTCCGCCCTCGCTGCCGATGGTGATCTACGGCGTGGTCGGGGGCGTTTCCATCGGCCAGCTTTTCGTCGCCGGCGTGGTGCCGGGCCTGCTCATGGCCGCGATTCTCATGGGCATGGTCTATATCTACGCGCATCGGCGGGGCTGGAAGCCGGACATGCCGTTCAGCCTGTGCGGGCTGTGGGTCGCCTTCAAGCTCGCCTGGATGCCGCTGATGACGCCGGTCATCATTCTCGGCGGCATGGTATTCGGCGTGTTCACGCCGACGGAGGCGGCGGTCGCGGCCTGCGTCTGGGCGCTGTTTCTCGGGCTTGTCGTCTATCGCACGGTGTCGTGGCGCCAGCTTGTGCGGGTGTCGATGGACACGATCGAGACGACCGCCGTCGTGTTGCTGGTCGTCGCCGGCGCCTCGATTTTCGGCTGGATCCTGGCAACGACCCGCGTGACCGAAGCCTTCGCCGAGGCCCTGCTCGATATCACGCGCGATCCGGTGGCGATTCTCATTCTGATCAACGTCCTGTTGCTGATCGTCGGGTGTTTTCTCGAGACCATCGCGGCGATCACCATCCTCACGCCGGTTCTCCTGCCGGTGGCCGTGCAGGTCGGCGTCGATCTGGTCCAGTTCGGCCTGATCATGGTCCTGAATCTGATGATCGGGCTGCTGACGCCACCGGTCGGGATGGTGCTTTATGTGCTGACCCGGGTTGCGAATATATCGTTTGAAGAATGCGTCCGGGCCTGCGCACCATTCATCATACCCCTGCTTCTGGTCCTGGGCCTGATCACGTTCGTGCCGTTCGTGACCCTGTGGCTGCCGACCTTGATCTTCCGTTGAGGGAGTGATGACAAATCCGCGTACCATCCGTCTGTCGCAGGACGACAACGTGCTCGTCGCCGTCGACCAGATCGCGCAGGGCGCCTCTGCCGGCGGCACGAGCGCGCGCGAGCGCATTCCCCGTGGCCACAAGATGGCGATCATGCCGATCGCACAGGGCGAGCCAGTCAGGAAATACGGCCAGATCATCGGCTTCGCGTCGAAGCCGATCGCGCCGGGCGAATGGGTGCACGAGCACAATGTCGAGATGCACGATTTCGCGCGCAACTATCGCTTCGCGCAGGACGCAAAGAACGACGAGGTGCTGCCGCTCGCGCAGCGTGCGACCTTCGAAGGCTATGTGCGCGCCAACGGCAAGACCGGCACGCGCAACTATATCGGCATTCTCACCTCGGTGAACTGCTCGGCGACCGTCGCCAAGATCATCGCCGATCAGGTCAATCGCTCCGACCTCCTGAAGGACTATCCCGAGATCGACGGCATCGTGCCGTTCGTCCACGGCTCGGGCTGCGGGATGGCGGCTTACGGCGAAGGATTCGACGTGCTGCGCCGCGTGCAATGGGGTTATGCGACCCATCCCAATCTCGGCGCCGCGCTGATGGTCGGCCTCGGCTGCGAGGTGTTCCAGATCGACCGCATGAAGGACGAATACGGGCTGGTCGAGGGCGACCATTTCCAGACCATGACCATCCAGGCGACCGGCGGCACGAGGAAGACCGTCGCGGAGGGCATCGAGCGCATCAAGGCGATGCTGCCGGTGGCCGCGAAGGCGAAACGCGAGACGCGACCCGCCTCCGAAGTCACACTCGCTCTGCAATGCGGCGGCTCGGACGGCTATTCCGGCATCACGGCCAATCCCGCACTGGGAGCGGCGGCGGACCTCATCGCGAAGCACGGCGGCACCGCCGTGCTGGCCGAGACGCCGGAAATCTACGGCGCGGAACATCTGCTGACCCGGCGCGCCGTCAACCGTGCGGTCGGCGAAAAGCTCGTCGAGCGCATCCGCTGGTGGGAGGACTACACCGCGCGCAACGGCGGCGAGATGAACAACAACCCGTCCCCCGGAAACAAGGCCGGCGGGCTGACGACCATTCTCGAAAAATCGCTCGGCGCGGCCGCCAAGGGCGGTACCTCGACCATGCGCGCGGTCTACGAATACGCGCAACCCGTCACCGAGAAGGGTTTCGTGTTCATGGACACGCCGGGCTACGATCCCGTCGGCGCCACGGGTCAGGTGGCGGGCGGCTGCAACGTGATGTGCTTCACGACCGGCCGCGGCTCGGCCTTTGGCTGCAAGCCGACGCCCTCGATCAAGCTCGCAACCAACACCGACGTCTACACCCGCATGATCGACGACATGGACATCAATTGCGGCGATGTGCTCGATGGCGTCACCATCGAGCAGAAGGGCGAGGAGATATTCCGGCGCGTGCTCGCGGTGGCTTCGGGCGAGAGGACGAAATCGGAAGAACTCGGCTACGGCGATCTCGAATTCGTGCCCTGGCAGGTCGGCGCCGTGATGTGAGCAAGCAATCGCTCATCCTGCTCGTTGTCATTCCGGGGCGCCCACGAGGTGCGCGAGCCTGGAATCCATTCCGGGCCCGGCTGCTTCGCAGCCGTCCCGGAATGACCCAAATTGCTATCCCTTCGGCTTGCCGATCGTCACCGAGAGCTTGCCGACGCCCTCGATCTCGCACTCGACCTTGTCGCCCGGCACGAGCGCGCCGACGCCGGCCGGCGTGCCGGTCATGATGATGTCGCCCGGCGCGAGCTCCACCATTTCCGACAGCTTCCAGATCGTCTCCGGCACGTTCCAGATCATCTGGTTGAGATCGCCTTCCTGCTTCACCGTGCCGTTCACCTTCAGCGCGATGCGGCCCTTGGTCGGATGGCCGATCTCGGATGCGGGGACCAGCGGACCGCAGGGCGCGGAGGCATCGAACGCCTTGCCGATTTCCCACGGACGCTTGATCTCGCGCGACGCGATCTGCAGGTCGCGGCGCGTGAGGTCGATGCCGACGCCGTAGCCCCAGATGCAGTCGTTGGCCTTTTCGGGCTTGATGTTG
The DNA here is from genome assembly GCA_013388965.1 of Pseudorhodoplanes sp. GTDB lineage: Bacteria > Pseudomonadota > Alphaproteobacteria > Rhizobiales > Xanthobacteraceae > Pseudorhodoplanes. The sequence goes on from JACAEG010000226.1 coordinate 15,677, forward strand.
CTGCCGCCGGATTTCAGAGCCACCACCATCTCGACCTCGTGATGCATGTCCTTGGTCAGCGGCGGGTAGGGCACCGTGCCGCCGTCATGCACGATCGCGTCGGCGGGCTTGGCGAAGAAGAAGGGCGCCGCGCGCTCGTCCTGCCCCATCTCGCGGATATGCTCGATGTAATTGCGTCCGACGCACCAGATGCGGCGCACGGGAAAGAGCTTGTCGCTGCCTTTGACCTTGATCGCGGCCTGCGGCGGCGGGGGAATCACAAAACGGGATGCGTCAGCGCTCATGATGCTGTTTCGTCACACGGGTTGGAGAGAGATCGGTTTTTGTGGGGTTGGGGGGCTTGCGGTATCCGAATGCCGTTCCCAAGGCGGAGTTTGGGGCATAGCATAAGAACAACAGGGGTCAAAC
>JACAEG010000245.1 GCA_013388965.1 Pseudorhodoplanes sp.
CCGCGCCACGCGCGAGGCGAGCGTCGCGCGCGGGATGGATACGCTGCCCGCGATCGTCGGCACGCCGCTTTCGGGCGAGCGGCTCGGCGGCCAGGTCTTTGACGGCACGGCCGAAATCGCCCAGTTTCCGGGCGACCTCCCCGCCGATCCGGATGCGCTCTTTGCCGGCCCGGCATTTCGGGGATTGACCGACGCCGATGCCGACGAGACCGATTTCCGCTTCCTGCGTTTCCGCCCGCCGGCCGTCGGCAGGGAGGCCCCGCTGCCGCATATCCGGCTCGACCGCGCGCTGCAATTCCTGATCGGGGACCGCCTGACATGAACGAGCGCTGGCAATCCCGCAGGCCGCAGGCCTTCCGGCTCGACGACCCTGCGGTCGTGACCGCGCCCGCGCGCGAGCAGGCCCCCGAGGCGCTCGTCATCACGCCCGATCCCGAGCTCGACAACCTGCCCGCGCCGGTCCCGCCGGCTTTGCCGCGCCGCCGCTTCCGCTGGGGCACGCTGTTCTGGTCGGCGGCGGGCGCGCTGGTCAGCATCGCCTTCGGCCTTGCGGTGACGAAGCTGATCGAGGACCTTTTCGCCCGCTCCGAATTCCTCGGCACTGCCGGCCTGATCCTTGCCGGCATCGCCGCCTTCGCGCTCCTCGTCATCGTGCTGCGCGAGATGTGGAGCCTGTTCCGCCTCGCCCGCATCGAGAAGCTGCATGCGCGCGCCGCCGCCGTGCTCGCGAGCGACGACCGCAGGGAGGGCGAAGCCGTCGCGCAGTCCATGCTCGCGCTCACCAAATCCATGCCGCATCTCGCGCAGGCGCGCGCCGCCCTGACCGACCATCTCGGCGAAATCATCGACGGCGCCGACCTCGTGCGGCTGACCGAGCGCGAATTGCTGGCCGCGCTCGACGAGGAAGCGCGCCGCACCGTGAGCAACGCGGCCAAGCGCGTCTCGCTCGTCACCGCGGTGAGCCCGCGCGCCGCGGTCGATCTCGCCTTCGTGTTCATCACCGCGCTCGGCATGATCCGAAGGCTCGCGACGATCTATGGCGGACGGCCGGGCACGCTCGGCCTGTTCCGCCTCGTGCGCGAGACCATCGCGCATCTCGCGCTCACCGGCGGCATGGCGGCGGGCGACAGCCTGATCCAGCAGGTATTCGGCCACAGCATCGCGGCGAAACTCTCGGCGCGGCTCGGCGAGGGCGTGCTGAACGGCCTTTTGACCGCGCGGCTTGGCCTTGCCGCCATCGAGGTGACGCGGCCCCTGCCCTTCGCGGCCCTGCCGCCGCCGCGCGTGCGCGACCTCGCGGCGGATTTCCTGCCGAAGCGGGACGGCACGCGGACTGTCCCAGGCGAATAACCACCATCCGTCGCCCTGAGGTGCTCGACGCGCAGCATTGAGCCTCAAAGGGCGACGTCCCGGTTCGCGCCCGATCATCCTTCGAGGCTCGCTTCGCTCGCAGCTCAGGATGACGGAGAATCAAGATGCGCCACTCGCTCCAGCTCCGCCGGCAGCATCTCATCCCAGCGCGGCGGCTCGATTCCAAATACACGTCGCAGCCGCTCCAGCGACAGCCGCGAATTCTTCGGCCGCCTCGCTTTCGCGGGATGGTCATCGCTCGCAATCGGCACGATGCGCTTGACAGCGAGCGCGACGCCCCGCGCCCGCAATCCGTCGACAATGGCGCTCGCGAATCCGAACCACGTCGTCTCGCCGCTCGCGCAGAGATGAACGACGTTCTCCGCGCGGGCGAACGCGCCGGAGAAATCCGGCGCGGACGTGTCGACGATCGCGGCCAGCCCCTGCGCCACCAGCGCAGCCGGCGTCGGCGCGCCGGTCTGGTCGTCCACGATCCGCAATTCCTCGCGCTCGCCCGAAAGCCGCGCGACGGTGCGCAGGAAATTCCTTCCCTCAGCCGCATAGACCCACGACGTCCGCACGATCAGATGCGCGCCGGCGGCCGCGCGCACCGCGTCCTCGCCCGCAAGCTTGCTCGCGCCATAGCCCGAGAGCGGCGCGGGCCTGTCGTCCTCGCGCCACGGCCGGTCTTCGCTGCCGTCGAACACGTAATCGGTCGAAAGCTGAATGAGCGGCACGCCCTGCGCCCTGGCCCAGCGCGCCATCGCGGCGGGGGCTTCCGCATTCACGGCGAACGCGAGATCGCGCTCGTTCTCGGCCCGATCGACAGCCGTATAGGCCGCGCAATTGACGATCATGTCCGGCCGCAGCGCATCGAGCCGCTCGGCAAGCCGTTCGGGCTCCGCAAGGTCGAAGCCAGCCCGCGTCGGCGCGATCGCCTCGTGCGCCGGGGCGAGCCGCGCGGCGAGCGCGACGCCGACCTGACCGCTCGCGCCGGTCACAAGGATGCGCATGCGGGATCGTAAATGGGAAGCTGCGCGACATCGGCCAGCAGCGGCGCGTCGCGGTCGCGCGGCGACAGCATAGGCTCCGCGAGCGGCCAGGCGATGGCGAGCGCGGGATCGTCCCAGCGCACGACATGTTCGTCGGCGCGGCTGTAATAGGCGTCGCACTTGTAGAAGAAGTCGGCGCTCTCCGTGAGCACGCAGAAGCCGTGGGCGAAGCCGCGCGGCACCCACATCTGCCGCCGGTTGTCGGCATTCAGTTCCACCGCGACATGCCGCCCGAAGGTCGGGCTGCCGCGCCGCACATCGACCGCGACATCGAGCACGGCGCCGGCCAGCACGGTGACGAGCTTGCCCTGCGCGTTCGGGTTCTGGAAATGCAGGCCCCGCAGCGTGCCCCGCCAGGAGCGCGACAGGTTGTCCTGCACGAAATCCGGCAGGCCGGCCTCGCGATGCGCGCGGTTATACATTTCGAGAAACAGGCCGCGCTCGTCGCGCAGCACGGCGGGCTCGAAAATCAGCACGTCGGGAATGGCGGTGGGGAGGACTTTCACGGCGGCCGGACAAGGTTAATGCGGGAATGACGCGCCCGCGCGTTGACTGTCTGCAAACTCGTTTATAGTGCAGCCATACCCCGCCGTCAGGGTCAATCGCGCCATGAGCCAGCCTGCCGCCACCCGCCTCGACGGCCGCACGGTCTTCGTCACCGGCGGCGCGGGCTTCATCGGCTCGGCGCTCATTCGCCATCTGCTCGACGAGACGCAGGCGCGCGTCGTCAATATCGACAAGCTGACCTATGCGGCAAACCTCGCCTCGATCCCGCAAGGAGAGGGCCATCCGCGCTACCGCTTCGAGAAGATCGACATCTGCGACCGCGCGGCCATCGCCAATGCCTTCGCGCGCCACCGGCCGGACGCGGTGTTCAACCTCGCCGCCGAAAGCCATGTCGACCGGTCGATCACCGGGCCGGACGACTTCATCCAGACCAACGTGGTCGGCGCCTTCGTGATGCTGCAGGCCGCGCTCGCGCACTGGCAGGCGCTGCCGGAGGCGGAGCGCAAGACCTTTCGCTTCATCCAGATTTCCACCGACGAGGTGTTCGGCTCGCTCGGCGAGACCGGCCTGTTCAGCGAGACGACGCCCTACGCGCCGAACTCGCCCTATGCCGCGAGCAAGGCGGCCTCCGACCATCTCGCGCGCGCCTGGCGCGAGACCTACGGCCTGCCGACCATCGTCACCAACTGCTCCAACAATTTCGGGCCGTATCACTTTCCGGAAAAACTCATTCCGCACATCATTATCCGCGCGCTCGCGGGGGAGACGCTGCCGGTCTATGGCGACGGCGGCAACATCCGCGACTGGCTCTATGTCGAGGATCACGCCCGCGCGCTGGCGCTGGTGCTGGAGCGCGGCGCGCCGGGCGAGTGCTACAATATAGGCGCGCGCTGCGAGCGCAGGAACATCGACGTGGTGGGCGCGATCTGCGACCTGCTCGACAAGGCGCGGCCGCATGCGGCGGGAGCGCGGCGCAGACTCATCACCTTCGTGCCCGACCGTCCCGGCCACGACCGCCGCTATGCGATCGATCCCTCGAAGATCGAGCGCGAACTGGGCTGGCGCGCGCAGCATTCGTTCGAGGATGCGCTCGCGCGCACCGTGCATTGGTATTGCGAGAACGAGAGCTGGTGGCGCGCGATTCTCGCGCGCGGCTACAAGGCGGAGCGATTGGGGCTGGTGAAGGAGACCGCCGGATAGCTGCTGGGCAGCGGTGCCCGGATGAAGCGCAGCGCAGTCCGCGGCCGGCCGCCCCGGAATGACCGAATTTCACTTCTTGACTTTATTCCTATTTCTGCTATCAACCCGTCATCCCGCTCATCGAGGGGCGCCTCCGGAGGCGATCCCGAAGGCGGAGCGGGATGCGGCGCCTGCGGGCGTGGTTCGCAACCACGCACTCGGGCGACGGCGGGGCTCCGCCCGGAGGCACTACGGCCTCCTGCCGGGAGCCGGCTGAACAATCCGGCGCCAATGCCGGAGGCGAGCCCGACGGCGGAGCGGGATGCGGCGCCTGCGGGCGTGGTTCGCAACCACGCACTCGGGCGACGGCGGGGCTCCGCCCGGAGG
>JACAEG010000306.1 GCA_013388965.1 Pseudorhodoplanes sp.
GTCTCGCGCCGCTCGGCGTGACAATTGTCGCGAGCTTTCGCGAAGCGCTCGCCGCCCCCTCCGATGTCGTGGTCGATTACAGCCATCCCTCCTCAGTGCGCGCGCATGTGCTGGAGGCGGTCGCCGCCGGACGCCATGCCGTCGTCGGCACATCGGGCCTCGGCGCCGACGACTATGCCGAGATCGACAAGGCGGCGCGCGCGAACAACGTCGGCGTGCTGGCCGCCGGCAATTTCTCGATCACGGCCACACTGCTGAAGCGCTTCGCAATGGAAGCCGCCCGCTACGTGCCGGATGTCGAGATCATCGACTATGCCAGCGCGACCAAGCCCGACACGCCGTCCGGCACGGCGCGCGAACTGGCCGAGACGCTGGCCGCAAGTCGCGGGCCCGCCACGTCAACACCTGTGGACAAGCTGTCCGGCATTCCGGCGACGCGCGGCGCGGAGGTCGGCAAGGGGCCGCATGGCGGCGTGCAGGTCCATTCGCTGCGCCTGCCTTCGTTCATTCTTTCGGTTGAAGCGTTGTTCGGCGCCGACAACGAGCGGCTCTCGATCCGCCACGATGCTGGCGAATCCGCCGCGCCCTATGTCGGCGGCACCTTGCTGGCGATCCGCCGCGTCGGGGACCGGGTCGGCCTGCGGCGCGGGCTGGATTCCGTGCTCGGGGCGGAAGGCGGCACCTCGTAAAGGCCGCCGGCCAGGCTGCGGCGGACGATCCGCAGCCTGTGCTTGGTGCGCTTCATGCTGCCCGCGAGCTGCGCCGGCTGCCGATGCAGGCCTTCGCGCGCGAACTCGATCTGCGCCCAGGCGGAGTCGATATCCTGACGGCAGCGCGCAATCAGGCGCCTGGCACGGACGTCCAGGGGAAGGACTTCCTCGTCCATCACCGCACAACCCGCAGGCTGATACTTGGTTCCGGGAAAGAGGATTATGGTGCATTCCGCCGCGGTCGTCATGCGCTTCTTCTAGGCAGCGGCGAGGGGCGTACGCGTGAGAATATGCACGCGAATCTTCATGTAGACGACGATCGCGACATGCATCGCGACCGCGATACCGAGGCCGATGGCATGATCGGTGGCGTCGACCCCCGGCACGGCCGAAATGGCCACGATCGCCCAGACGCTTGCGGGGATGAACAGCACGATGGCCGAAACGAGCCCCGGATTGTAGCGGCGCAGAATGATGGCGGCGATGATGTGCGTGATCGCGTTGACGAGCATGAGATAGACCGCGATCAGGCCGAGCCCGATATCGACGAAGCGCGCGAGATAGATCGAAATCAGATCGACACCCCAGACGCCCGGCACGTTGATCAGGACCGCGACAGGCGTCGTCAGGGCCGGCAGCCCACCGGCGATGAATTCGTTGAAGAATTTGCGGAAGCGGTCGCCGTAATGCTCCTCGACCTGGTGCAGCATGTAGAACGGAAGCTGCAGATAGACGGCCAGCATTGCAACCGGCCAGGACGCCCCCATCAGCGGCGCAAGCGCCAGCAGAAGAACGGCACTCGTCGCGCCGGCAAGCATCCAGTTTCGCTCGAACCATTGCATGTGCAACCCCCTTCGGACTCAGATGCGTCGGGCTCCCATTGTGGGCATGCGCCATGAAAAAAGCGTAAGACGCCCCTCTCCTCGCGGCCTCCACAGCAAATAATGCGTAAAGATAGCCCCTCCTGCGCGCGCCGCCTGTGGCACGACCCGATCGCTGCAATTCGACTCAATGCCGCAGGGGTCGATTAAGGCTGGCTCGGTTATTGTCGGGTCCGTTAGTTAAACCGCGCATGCATTGCAGCTATGCTTCATGCATGAAACGTCACCCCCGCACTCTGCTCCTCGTCGCCCTGCCCTGCCTCGTCTGGGCAGCGCCCGCCCTCGCCGACGACTATCCCGTCTCCGGCAAATGGACCTATGAAAATCCCACGGGCGACGGTCCGGCGGAGAGCTGCGGCCAGCGCTACATGAGCTTCGATGGCAACCAGCGTCGCGACACCGGCGGCGGCGTGCCCGGCTATCGCAATTTCAGCATCGAGCAGAACGGCAACGAGTACAACATCGTCGACCAGTTCAACACCGGCCAGATCGACGCCCGCAGCAGCTACACGCTTCGCAAGACCGACGAGGACCACATCGAGCTGAATCTTTCCCCGGGCAGCAAGGTCATCAAGCTACGGCGTTGCGAGTGATTCCCGCTGCAGCGGCTGCGCGCGCTGGATTTCCCTGCGCCGCATCTCGTCCAGCGCCTCGTCCTCGATCCAGGCTTCGTCCTCCGCTTCCGGCGCAATGAATCTTTTGGACGCCTTGCGCGCCACGCCCGGCGGCTTCGGCACGCCGATCGATCCGGTAACGTCGGGATCGCCGCGCTGCACAAGCCCGTTGCGCGAGGCACGACGCGCGACCGCCTCGCCGGACAGGACGGCGGGTTCGCATACCGTCCGGTTGCTCGGTCGCCGCATCAGGTCGACATGGATGTGGTCGTAGTGAAAGCGGTTCGAGCCCGGCGCCAGCACGGTGGTGAATGTCTCGCAGGCCGAAGCCTGGATGTCGCGCAGAAAGCCCTGCTCTTCCGGCGCGCCTTTCCAGCCGTCCTTCACGGTGACGCGGCGGCCGTCCGCAAGCACGAAGGCGGCGATGTCGAGCGCATTCCCGAAGGCGTGTTCCGACACCCGCGCATTCGGATTGCCGTTCATGCCGCGGCATGAATAGGCGGAGATCTGTCGAATCTCGACCACCGGCTGGCCGAACCAGTGCCGCGCCATCGGCTGCACGGAGGTCGCGAACCACTGGTCGAGCGCGGAGACGATCGGACAGGCGAGCGTCGCTTCGGGCTTGATTTCGATCGGGACAATCGCGTTGGCGCGCGAACGCAGCGGGACCTGCGAGGGCCGCTGGGGCGCGGGCGAGTAAGGCCCGACGGGCCTGCGTGCGGGAGGCGTCGCGCTGCGCGTCGGCAGATCGTCGATATCTTCGTCATCGACCGCGCTGTCCGCCGGTGGGTCAAAGATCGAGCGGCGCCGCGGCTCCGTCGCCCGGGGCGGCGCAGCGGCCATTGTGGAGCGGTCGTAGTTGCCCGGTGCGAGGCCCGCCGGTTCCCGGCCTGGAGGCGTGATGGTCAGCGGCGCGCCCCCGCCATAGGACGGCGGTGCGTAACGCGGCTCGACGGCGGCGGGCCGCTCGAGCGGCGCGGATGTCACCGCGCGCGGCGGATCGCCGTACGGATTCGAGTAGCGCGGCTGCGCGTCGGGCCAGCGCGGCGCCTGCGTGTCGGGCACGCCGGGAATTGCTCCCGGCGGCCGCAGATTGTCCGCAAAGCCGAGCGCGCCGATCTCGCCCAGCGCGATCACCTTCAAGGGATATTCCGCGCCGCACATGCCTGGACCGTCGATCGATTCCATCCGCACGACGCGCGCGCTTTCCCTCACCGCCCCGGATTTGAGGCAGGCGATTTCCGCCTCGCGCCGCCAGGGCTCGCGCTGGCCGAACAGAAAGCTGCGTCCGCAGCCCGCCAGCGCAATCAGCGCCAGCGATCCGGCGACGTAGATGTGCCATTTCCGCGCCATGACGCCGACAATGCGAAAGCGGCCGTTAACGGCTCTTCAATCGTCGCCGGTAGGTATTGCTTAGGCTTAACGAAATCCTTCGCGCGCTTGATCGTGGCCGCGCTTCGGTGCACATGAGCGCGGGGAGAAAGCGATGGAAGGCAAGGCGCGCTACATCTTTCCCGTCATCATGACGGGAATCCTGGTTTTCATCGTCAGCTTCGTCGTGACATTCCTGAATGTCGGCTTCCCGCGCGACTTCATCTCGCTGTGGCTCACGGCCTTCATCACCGGCTGGCCGGTCGCGGCCGTGGTGGCCTTTTTTGCCATTCCGCCGGCCCGGCGCCTGACGCAATGGGTGACCGCGCTGATCGAGGGCAGGCCCTAACGATACACCACCGCAAGAAGTTTCCATTATAATTCAATAAGATAAAATTATTCCGGCGCGCGGCACTTTTTCCACGGGACCGCGTTTCCTGCTTCGAGCGGCCGGCGATTTCTGCTAGAATGTTCATCAGCAGCTTAGGGAGGCCAATGTGGACCTTGCCTTGAAACTGAATGTCCTGGCTGTGTTCGCCGCGTTCGTGTTCGTTGGCGCGGTGGTGCTGGGAGCTTTCTGAATTCGGGTGCTTTAAGGAACAACAGCCAAACTGACGCGGTGGCAGACGCCGGAGAGAGAGGCCCTCTCCGGTGTCTGTTTTTTTGTGAGGCCTGCCGGCACCAGCATGACCGCCAAAACTCTCCTCCAGTTCGCGGGCGTCGCATCCGCGCCCTCGCAGCTTTCGGATGCCGCGCTGATCGTGATCGACGCGCAGCGCGAATATGTCGACGGCAGGCTTCCGCTTGCAGGGATCGACGCGGCGCTCGACGAGATCGCGGCGCTGCTGGCTCGCGGCCGCAAGGCGGGCACGCCCATCCTCCACATCCAGCATCGCGGACGGTCCGGCGGGCTGTTCGATCCCGGCACGCAGGCCTTCGCCATTGTGGAGCGCGTCCGACCGCAGGCAGGCGAAACGGTGATCGAAAAGGGCCTGCCCAATTGCTTTGCCGGAACGGACCTGAAGGCGCGGCTCGATGCGCTCGGCCGCAAGGCGATCATCCTGACCGGTTTTGCGACCCATATGTGCGTGGAGGCGACCGCCCGCGCCGCGACCGATCTCGGCCTGAAGACCACCGTGGTCGCCGCCGCAACGGCAACGCGCGATCTGCCCGATCCGCTCACGGGCGCCACGGTGCCGGCCGCCGAGGTGCACCGCAATGCGCTGACCGCCATGGCGGACCGCTTCGCGACCATCGTGGCGGACGGCGGAAGCATACCGGACTGACCGGGCGCGTCTACGCCGCAGCGTCCGCCTCGACCGCGCGATGCTTCGCCGGGTCGTAGCTGAGGATCGGCGCGAGCCATTTCTCGCACTCGCCGACGCTCCAGCCCTTGCGCTTCGCATAATCCTCGACCTGATCGCGGCCGATCTTGCCGACGCCGAAATACTGGCTCTCGGGATGGCTGAAATACAGCCCGCAGACCGAAGCGCCGGGCCACATCGCAAAGCTCTCGGTCAGCTTCACGCCGATTTTCTCCTCGCCCTCGATCAGGTCGAACAGCGTCGCCTTCTCGGTATGGTCGGGCTGCGCGGGATAGCCGGGCGCCGGGCGGATGCCGCGATATTTCTCGCCGATCAGCTCCTGCGGCGTCAGCTTCTCGTCCGCCGCATAGCCCCAGAATTCCTTGCGCACGCGCTCATGCAGCCGCTCCGCAAAGGCCTCGGCCAGGCGATCCGCCAGCGCCTTGACCATGATCGAGGAATAGTCGTCGTTGGCGTGCTTGAAGCGCTCCGCCACCGCATCCTCGCCGATGCCGGCGGTCACGATGAAGGCGCCGATATGGTCGGCAAGGCCGGTCTCGCGCGGCGCGATGAAATCGGAAAGCGCAACATTGGCGCGCCCTTCCCGGCGGGCAAGCTGCTGGCGCAAGGTGTGCAGCGTGGCGAGCGGGCGCGTGCGGCTCTCGTCCAGCACCACGATGTCGTCGCCGACCGCGTGCGCCGGCCAGAAGCCGCAGACTGCCGACGCCTGGAACCAGTTCTCCGACACGATGGTTTTCAGCACCGCCTGCGCATCCTTGAACAGCGCGCGTGCCGCCTCGCCAACCTTCGGGTCGTCTAGAATCGCAGGAAAGGTGCCCATCAGCTCCCAGGTCGAGAAGAACGGCGTCCAGTCGATATAGGGCATGAGCTCTGCGAGCGGATAATCCTTCAGCACTTTCGTGCCGAGGAAGGACGGAGCCGCCGGCGAATAGTTTGCCCAGTCGAACTTCGGCCCGTTGGCGCGCGCGTCGGCAAGAGAAAGCCGCTTCTTGTCCTCCTGCGAGCGTGCATGCGACTCGGCAATCCGCGCATATTCCTCGCGGATTTCAGCTACGTAGGCGCCACGCTGCTCGCGCGACATCAGCGCGCCGGTCACGCCGACCGCGCGGCTCGCGTCGGCGACATAGACCGTCTGCCCGCGCCGATAATTCGGGTCGATCTTCACCGCCGTATGCACGCGGCTCGTGGTCGCGCCGCCGATCAATAGCGGGAGATCGAAATTCTGGCGCTCCATCTCGGCCGCCACGTTGCACATCTCGTCGAGCGAGGGCGTGATCAGGCCCGACAGCCCGATGATATCGACCTGCTCGGCGCGCGCGGTCTCGAGGATTTTCGCCGCCGGCACCATCACGCCGAGATCGATCACTTCGTAGTTGTTGCACTGGAGCACGACGCCGACGATGTTCTTGCCGATGTCGTGCACGTCGCCCATCACCGTCGCGAGCAGCACCTTGCCGGCGGAATTGCTCTGGCCGCGAGCGTTGGCGGCCTTCTCGGCCTCCATGTAGGGCATGAGATGGGCGACGCCCTGCTTCATGACGCGCGCGGACTTCACCACCTGCGGCAGGAACATCTTGCCGGAGCCGAACAGGTCGCCGACGACGTTCATGCCGTCCATCAGCGGGCCTTCGATCACGTCGAGCGGGCGCTTGGCGGCGAGGCGCGCTTCCTCCACATCCGCCACGATATAGTCCGTGATGCCGTGCACAAGCGCATGCGTGAGCCGCTTGCCGACCGGCCATTCGCGCCAGGCGAGGTCGGTCTCGGCCTTTTCCTTGCCCTGCCCGCGATAGCGCTCGGCGATGGCGAGCAGCCGGTCGGCCGTGTCCTCGCGCCGATTGAGCACGACGTCCTCGCAGGCCTCGCGCAGCTCCGGATCGAGATCGTCATAGACAGCGATCTGCCCGGCATTGACGATGCCCATATCCATGCCGGCCTGGATGGCGTGATAGAGAAACACCGAGTGCATCGCCTCGCGCACCGCCTCGTTGCCGCGAAACGAGAAGGACAGGTTCGAGACGCCGCCGGAGACATGCGCATGCGGCAGCTTTTCGCGGATCTGCCGCGTCGCCTCGATGAAGGCGACGCCATAGCCGTTGTGATCCTCGATGCCGGTCGCGACCGCGAAGATGTTCGGATCGAAGATGATGTCCTCGGGCGGGAAGCCGACCTTGTCGACCAGGATGCGATAGGCGCGCTCGCAGATCTCGACCTTGCGTTCCAGCGTGTCGGCCTGGCCCTTCTCGTCGAACGCCATGACCACGACCGCGGCGCCGTAGCGGCGCACGATCCTGGCATGTTCGATGAACGCCGCCTCGCCTTCCTTCATCGAGATCGAGTTCACCACCGGCTTGCCCTGCACGCATTTCAGGCCGGCCTCGATTACAGAGAATTTCGATGAATCGATCATCACCGGCACGCGCGCGATGTCGGGCTCGGCGGCGATCAGATTGAGAAAGGTCGTCATCGCGAGCTGGGAATCGAGCAGGCCCTCGTCCATATTCACGTCGATGATCTGCGCGCCATTCTCCACCTGCTCGCGCGCGATGGCGAGGCCGGCGGCATAATCGCCATTGGTGATCAGCTTGCGGAACTTCGCGGAGCCCGTGACATTGGTGCGCTCGCCGACATTGACGAAGCGCACTTCCGGCGTGAGCGTGAACGACTCTAGTCCGGAGAGCCGCAGCATCGGCTTGATCTCGGGGATTCTCCGCGGTGCCTTGCCCCTCATCGCGTCGGCGATGGCGCGCATGTGGTCGGGCGTGGTGCCGCAGCAGCCGCCCACGATGTTGACGAGCCCGGAGGCGGCGAATTCTCCGAGCAGCCCCGCCATGAATTCGGGACTCTCGTCATACATGCCGAATTCGTTCGGCAGCCCGGCATTGGGATAGGCACAGATCAGCGTGTCGGCCACGCGCCCCAGTTCGGCGATATGCGCGCGCATCTCCTTGGCGCCGAGCGCGCAATTGAGCCCGACGGTCAGCGGCGCGGCGTGCCGCACCGAATTCCAGAACGCTTCCGCGGTCTGGCCGGACAGCATGCGGCCCGACAGGTCGGTGATGGTGCCGGAAATCATCACCGGGATTTTCGCGCCGCGCTCCTCCTCCAGTTCCGCAATCGCGTAGAGCGCCGCCTTGGCGTTGAGCGTGTCGAAAATCGTCTCGATCAGCAGAAGGTCGACGCCGCCCTCCAGCAGCGCGCGCGCCTGCTCGCCATAGGCGATGCGAAGCTCGTCGAAGGTGATGGCGCGAAAACCCGGATTGTTCACATCCGGCGAGATCGAGGCGGTGCGGTTGGTCGGCCCCATTGCGCCGGCGACGAAGCGCGGGCGGCCGTCCTCCTTCTCGGCGATCGCAGCCGCCTCGCGCACGAGCTTCGCCCCCTCGCGATTGAGGTCGGGGACGATGCTTTCCATGCCGTAATCGGCCTGCGCGACGGTGGTCGAGGAGAAGGTGTTGGTCGAGACGATGTCGGCGCCGGCGCGAAAATAGGCGAGATGGATGTCTCGCACGGCATCCGGCTGCGTCAGGATCAGCAGGTCGTTGTTGCCGCGCACGTCGCGCGGCCAGTCCGCGAAGCGCGCACCGCGGAAGCCCGCCTCGTCGAGCTTCAGTTGCTGCAGCATCGTGCCCATGCCGCCGTCGAGCAGCAGGACACGCTCGGCCGCCATGCGGCGGAGCGTTGTTTCGATGGGCGACGCCTTGATTTGTGCCACTGGTCCAGACCTTTGCTTGGTCGCCATGCCGGCCTCGTGCCGGGCATCCAGGTGGATGGCCGGGACAAGCCCGGCCATGACGAAATGACAGGCTAAGCCGCCGCCCGCGCTTCCGGCCGCATGCCGAGCAGGTGGCAGATCGCGTAGACGAGATCGGCGCGGTTCATCGTGTAGAAATGGAAATCGGTGACGCCGCGATCGACAAGGTCGAGCACCTGCTCGGAGGCGACCGCGGCGGCGATCAGCTTGCGGGTGGCGAGATCGTCGTCGAGTCCCCCGAACCGCTCGGCGAGCCAGAGCGGCACGCTCGCGCCGGTGCGCTCGGCGAAGCTCTTGGCCTGCTTGAAATTCTGCACCGGCAGGATGCCGGGCACGATCGGCACCTCGATGCCGCGCGCGCGGACGCGGTCGAGATAGCGGAAGTAATGGTCGTTATCGAAGAAGAACTGCGTGATCGCGCGCGTCGCACCGGCATCGACTTTCGCTTTCAGCATGTCGATATCGGCCTCGACGCTCGGGCTGTCGGGATGCTTTTCCGGATAGGCGGAGACCGACACCTCCATGTCGGCGATGCGCTTGATGCCGCCGACGAGATCCGCTGCGTTGCGATAGCCGCCCGGATGCGGCGCATAGGGCACGCCGACGCCTTCCACCGGATCGCCGCGCAGGGCCACGATGTGGCGCACGCCTGCCGAACAATAATTGCGAACGACCTCATCGACCTCCTCGCGTGTCGCCGCGACGCAGGTCAGATGCGCGGCCGGCGTCAGCGTGGTCTCATTCAGGATGCGCTTGACGGTCGCATGCGTCCGCTCGCGCGTCGATCCGCCCGCGCCGTAGGTGACCGACACGAAGGACGGCGAAAGCGGCGCCAGCCGTTCGACTGAATCCCACAGCGTGCGTTCCATCTCCTCCGTCTTGGGCGGAAAGAACTCGAATGACACGCGCAGCCGCGGCACGAGGCTCACGCCGCCGATGCGGCTCGGCCGTGTGGTGACATGCTCCATCAGGCAACCTCCCTGCGGCCCGCCAGCAGGATGCGCGGATCCCGCCCGAGCCAGATCGATACCGCGACTTTTCCTTCCGAGCCGGGCTCGGGAAGGATGTTGCGATGGTTGACGACGTCGAGACCGGCGGAGGCGAGCCATTGCGACACGGTCTCCCCGGCAAAGCCGAGCCGGTGATGCGCATGCTCCTCGCGCAGGAATTCCAGATCGTGCGGCGCGAAATCCACGACCAGCAGGCGTCCCGACGGCGTCAGCACGCGCGCTGCCTCGCGGATCGCGCGTGCGCCGTCTTCAAGATAGTGCAGCACCTGGTGGATGATCACGACGTCGAAGGAATCGCGCGGCACCGCGACGTCGTAGATGTCGCCTTGCCGCACGCTGCAATTCTTCAGCCCGGCACGATCGAGCCGGGCCCTCGCGATCGAGAGCATGGCGGGAGAAAGGTCGATGCCAAGCCCGCGCTCGATCTGCGGCCCGAACAATTCGAGCATCCGGCCGGTGCCGGTGCCGAGATCGAGCAGCGAGCGGAACGGCTTGTCGGCCAGCGCCTCGACGATCGCGCGCTCGACCGCCTCGTCGGCGGCATGCAGCTTGCGAATGCGATCCCATTCCGCGGCATGCGCGCTGAAATAGTCCTGCGCCGCGGCCGCGCGCGCCTGGCGCACGGCGGCGAGCCGCTCGCGATCGCGCGCCAGCGTGGCGTCGTCGGGATCGAGGAAATCGGTCAGCGCGCGCACGATATCGGCGCGGCCTTCGCTGTCGGCGACGCGGAAGAATGCCCAGGATCCTTCGCGGTGGCGCTCGATCAGGCCCGCTTCGGACAGAAGCTTGAGATGGCGCGAAATGCGCGGCTGCGACTGGCGGAGGATTTCCATCAGGTCAGACACTGTCAGCTCGGCCTCCGTCAGCAGCGCCAGGATGCGCAGGCGTGTCGGTTCGGCCACCGCCCGCAAGGCGGCGTTCAGGCTCTGAAAGGACAGGCGTTCAGACATCGCTGGCAGCAACTCGAGTTAGATATAAGGATATCTTTATACGTTAATTCGGTGGGCGCAAGCCCACATTGGGCGTACTCCCCCAAAAATGACGAACGCGCTTAACGAAAAGCGGGGTATTTGCTCCACTCAACGCTCACCGGTGCAGAGGCTGCCGCGGCGATGTCCGATCGGGAAAGTATTGAAGCTGAAGGCTTTGGGGTGCGGCCGGGCGAACGGGTCACGCCCCTTCCGGGCTCGTTCGATGCCTCACTTTATTACCTCGGCCGCATTCGCACGCCCTGGACCCGCCGGGAGGATTGTCCGAAGAACCCGCGAGAATCCGATGCCCTGTGCCGGATCGAGGTCGATCCGCGCTGGCAGGCGGCGCTTGCGGGGGTCGAGAGCTGCACGCACCTGATCGTGCTGTACTGGATGGACAAGGCCCCGCGCGACATCGTGGTCCAGGTTCCCCGCCATTACGGCGTCCCGCGCGGCACCTTCGCGCTGCGCTCGCCGGCCCGACCCAATCCGATCGCGCTCAGTGTCGTCAAGCTCGTCGCTATCGAGGGCAACCTGCTGACGGTGGTCGGGCTGGATTGCCTCGACAACACCCCGCTCCTCGACATCAAGCCCTATTTCGGCTCGACCGACGCCGTCCCCGAGGCGGTGGTGGGATGGCACAGGGAACGGAGCTGAATAGCCCCCGTGCTCTTTCTCCGTCACCCTGAGGCGCGCGGCGAAGCCGCGCCTCGAAAGGCGACGGCCGATCATCCTTCGAGGCTCCCCCGCTCAAAGCCCGGGAGCGCCACAGGA
>JACAEG010000114.1 GCA_013388965.1 Pseudorhodoplanes sp.
CCGGGGCTTGGGGGGGGGCTAGCGCCGGCGACACGCGCTCGTCGGCATCGAGCGAGAGAATCCATTCGCCGCGCGCCTGCGCCAGCGCGAAATTCTTCTGCGGGCCGAAGCCTTCGAAGCGATGTTCGACGACGTGCGCGCCCGTGTCGCGGGCAAGCCGCGCCGTATCGTCGGTCGAGCCGCCATCGACGACGATGCGCTCGTCGCAGAAGGCAAGGCTCGCAAGACAATCCTCGATATTGCGCGCCTCGTTGTGCGTGATGACGATGGCGGACAGGCGGGGCATCGGCGCACTCAATGCAGGCGGCGCTTGTCGCGCGCGTCGCGGATGCGGTCGCGCACGCGCCGCTTGGCGTCGCGCACCTGCCGGAACGGCAGCGCGATGTAGTATTTGCGGATCAGTTGCCAGCGCGCGAGCGCGTCGAGCCGCGGCTTCGCATGCCGCGGGACATACCAGCTGTTGAGACCGGTGCGCCGCATCAGGCGATAGCCCGCGCGCAGCATGTAATGATGCTTGGCGAGATTGGTGACGTGGTCCTCCAGCAGGATCAGCCGCGGCTGCCAGCGCGCGAGATCGAAACCCTTGAGGACCTCGAGTTCGTGGCCCTCGACATCGATCGAGAGGAGATCGATCGGGGACGGCGCCCCCGCCTCCTCCAGCACGTCGTTGAGCGTGCGGACCGGCACCTGGATGGTCCTTTCCGGGCGCACGCCGGTCACCGACAGGCGCGGATCGAACGAGGAATAGGCACCCGCGATATGCAGCGTCATGACGGATCCGGCGCGCTGCGGCGAGGAGCAGGCCACCTCGAAGACGCTGGCCTTGCGCGTCTCGCGCAGGCGGGCCGCGAGTTCGGGCAAGGGCTCGATCAGAACGCCCGCCCAGCCGAGCTGCTCGAGATGCCAGGACTGGGATTCCTTCACCGGGTCGTTGGCGCCGACCTCCACGAAATAGCCGGGCGCCTCGGCCGAGAGGAATTCGCGCACCAGCGACGGCTCGCGCTCGGGCGGGAACAGCGCCGGCATGCGTTGGCGCACCATGATGCTACCGCTTCGGCCTGGCACGGGCGACGAGCCGCGACGTGGATTGCCCGGGCACGAGATCGACCAGCACCACCATCCCGCCATCGGCCTCCACGACCTCGCGGCCGACGACATCCTCGCGCCTGTAATCGGCGCCCTTGACGAGGACATGCGGCCGCACGCGCTTGATCAGCTGCAGCGGCGTATCCTCCTCGAAAATCGTGACGAGATCGACGGCCTCGAGACCCGCCAGCACTTCTGCGCGCGCGCGCTGGTCCTGCAGCGGACGCTCCGGCCCCTTCAGGCGGCGGGTGGAGGCGTCGCTGTTCAGGCCGACCACCAGCCGGTCGCAGGCGGCGCGCGCCTGCGTCAGGACCTTCACGTGCCCCGGATGCAGCAGATCGAAACAGCCATTGGTGAAGCCGATGCGCAGGTCGTCCTTGCGCCATTCGTCGAGCCTGCGCGCCAGCGCGCGGCGGTCGGTGACGATCTTCTCCTCCGCCGCGAGCGAGGCGGCCGGCAGGATGCGCTGGCGCAGTTCCTCGGCGGTCACGACGGCGGTGCCGCGCTTGCCAACCACGACGGAGGCCGCGGCATTGGCCATGCGCATCGCGGTCTCGAAATCGGCCCCGAGCGCGAGCAGCACCGAGAGCGTCGCAACGCTGGTATCGCCGGCGCCCGACACGTCGCGCACCTTCACGGGATAGGCCGGCGCGTGGACGGGCTTGCGGCCCTTCTCGTGCAGCAGCATGCCGTCCTCGCTCAGAGTCACCAGCACGGCCTTGCATCCCACCTGCTTGGCGAGCTTGGCGGCCGCGCTAGCCACCTGCTGGCGGCTCTTGACCGAGTGATGCGCGGCCTCGCCCAGTTCCTTGCGGTTGGGCGTGATGACGGTGGCGCCGCGATAGATCGTGTAATCCTCGCCCTTCGGATCGACGATGACGGGCTTGTCCAGTTCCTTCGCGCGGGCGATGACGGCGCGGATCACGGCCGGTGTCAGCACGCCCTTGGCATAATCGGACAGCACCACCGCGTCCGCCCGCGCCAAGGCCGCGAGCGCCTGCGCGATCAGGGCCTTCTCGACCTTGCCCTCGGCCGGCTTGGCGTCTTCCCAGTCGGCGCGCAGGAGATGCGTCGAGAAATGCTCCGACACGAATCGCAGCTTGCGTGTCGTCGGCCGGCCGGGATCGCGCACGAGGCGGGGCGTGATGAGACGCTTGTGCTCGGCGAGGGAAGCCCGGCAGGCGGCGGCCGCGTCATCGCCCCCGATCAGCCCGACGAAGATGCAGCGGGCGCCGAGCCCCGCGATGTTGCGCGCGACATTGCCGGCGCCGCCCAAGACCAGTTCCTCGCGCTGCACGGCGATCACGGGCGCGGGCGCCTCCGGCGAGATGCGGGAGACCTCGCCATAGACGAAGTCGTCGAGCATCACGTCGCCAATGCACAGGATGACGAGCTTGCGCGCCTTCGTGAGTTGTCGGTCGATATCGAACATTGCGGCGATGCTTTAGCGGTAGCGGTCGGGCGCGTCGAGATAGCCCTTGATATATTGCGTCACGGCCTCCTCCAGCCGCGTGAAACCGGCGTTGTAGCCGGCGCGCCGCAGATTGGTCATGTCGGCCTGCGTGAAATACTGGTAGCTGTTGCGGATGGAGAGCGGCATGTCGACATACTCGATATTCGGGGCGCGGCCCATCGCGGCAAACATCGACTCGATCATGTCCCGGAAGCTGCGGGCATGGCCGGTGCCGACATTGAAAATGCCGCTGACGCGCGGCGTGTCGAGCAGCCAGCGCACGACGGCCACAACGTCGTCGACGTAAATGAAATCGCGGCGCTGATCGCCGTCGAGGACGCCCTCGCGGTGCGACTTGAACAGCCGCACCGGCTTTCCCGCTTTCGCCTCGTCGAAGACCTTGGAGAGCACGCTCGCCATCGCGCCCTTGTGGTATTCGTTCGGCCCGAACACGTTGAAGAATTTCAGCCCGACCCATTGCGGCGGCAGCAGCTCTCCCCTGGTGAGCCGGTCGATCACTTCGAGATCGAACAGCGACTTGCTCCAGCCGTAGAGATTCATGGGCCGCAGGCGGCGCAAGGCCGCGGGCGCATTGTCGTCGACAAAGCCCTCGGTCCCCTCCCCGTAGGTCGCGGCCGACGAGGCGTAGATGAACGGCGTGCCATGCAGCGTACACCACTCAAGCAAGCGCCGAGACAGACGAAAGTTCGTTTCGAACACCAGGTCGCCGTCAGTCGCCGTCGTTTCGGATATGGCCCCCAGGTGAATAACGGCGTCGAGTTTGCGATCCTTGAGCCAGCCAAAAAGTTCGGCTGGCGGAACGATGTCCGTGAGCTGTCGCTTGGCAAGATTGCGCCACTTGCCCTCGCTGCCGAGGACGTCGTTGACCACGATGTCGCTGCGACCGGCCTCGTTCAGGCCCGCGACGATGTTCGAACCGATGAACCCGGCTCCGCCCGTCACCAACAGCATCGAAGCCGTAACCCCGCCGAACCCGTTGCCCCGCCACGGCTTTCCTTTGCCTCACGGGCGCGCGCGGCGCAACGCCGGGGAACCGGCCAGGGGTAATGCGGCAGAAGGCCGATAACGCCTCCGACGCCGGATGGGACGACTCGACAGCGCTCCCGCCGCAGGATAACCGCACATCTCGCGCCTGCCCGACCAAACCATGAATTCTAATTCATTTCATTAAACGATGCACGACCCGAGCGCCCTGGAGACGGCAAGAACCGATCCGATCCTGATCGTTCCCTACATGTGGATCGGCGATTTCGTGCGCTGCCATTCGGTGGTGCGCGTGCTGAAGGAACGCTGGCCCAACAGGCCGGTGGATTTTCTCACGTCCACCCTTTGCGCCCCGATCCTCGACTACCTGCCGGGCGTCCGCAAAGGTATCGTCTGGGATCTGCCGCGCCGGCGGCTCCCGTTCGGCCAGTATTGGGGACTGGCGCAGGCCTTGCGCGCCGAGCAATACGGCACCGCGCTCGTCATGCTGCGGACCTGGAAATCGGCGCTGGCGCCCTTTCTCGCCGGCATACCGCAGCGCACCGGCTTCGTCGGCGAAGCGCGATTCGGGCTGATCAACGACCTGCGCTGGGGCGAGCGCAACCTGGAGCGCATGATCGATTGCTGCGGGGCGCTGGCGCTGCCGAGGGATGCCGCGCTCCCGCCGGATTGGCCGGTTCCCAACCTGGTGGTGCCGGACCGGGAACTCGCCGACTGGCTGACCCGCAACGGACTGGACAAGGAAGCCCGACCGATCGTCGCATTCGCACCGGGCGCGGTCGGCCCCGGCAAGGCCTGGCCTCCCGAGCATTATGCCGCGCTGGCCAGGCGGCTGGCTCAAACCGGCGCGTCGATCTGGGTGCTGGGAGGACCGAACGAGAGGCCGCTCGCACGGCAGATCGCGGCCGAAGGCGGTCCGGCCGTGCGCGATCTCACCGGCACGGACCTGCGCAATGCCATTCTGGCACTGAAGGCGGCGGATGTTGCGGTGACCAACGATTCCGGCCTCATGCATATCTCGGCCGGCCTCGGCACCCCCACCGTCGCGATTTTCGGTCCGACCAGCCCGCGATTGTGGGGACCGCTTAACCCGCTCGCCGCCGTGCTGGAGCCGCCGGGCGAAATCCCGCCGGACATCAAGCAGCGGCGAACAGCCGATGTTTCGGTCGAGCGCGTCTTCGAGGCAGTGCAGGCGGCCATCCCGCGTTAGCGGTTGATTTGCCGCAAGGCGCGATGCTGAGCGAAATCGTATCGTTAAAAATGCAGCAAATTCGCACCCGCCCGCCCCAGTTTCTCTCTGTCGACCCTTCCTCGGCACCGCCTGCGGCGGCCGGGACCGAACCGCCGTCGCCGCCCGCTCACGCCGAACGTTCACCCGCGCCCGACGACGAAGGAACGGGATCGGTCAACCGAACCGACCGGACGATACGCGCAATGCTCGCGCATTTCACCGGCGGACTTTCTCCGGCCGCACTCGGCGCGGCTTTCGCAGACTGGAGCGTGCATCTCGCTTCGGCGCCCGGCAAGCAGCAGGAGCTGCTGCAGAAAGCGAGCCGGAAAATGTCGCGGCTTGCCGGCTATATGGTGAATTGCGCGCTCGGCCGGGCCGATTCCGAATGCATCGAGCCGTTGCCGCAGGACAAGCGCTTCGCGCATCCGGCGTGGCGCAGGTGGCCCTACAACATTCTCTATCAGTCGTTCCTGCTGAACCAGCAATGGTGGCACAACGCCACCACCGGCATCCGCGGCACGTCCAGGCAGCACGAGCAAATGGTGGAATTCGGATCGCGGCAATTGCTCGACATGTTCTCGCCTTCGAACTTTCTGCTCACCAATCCGGAATTGCAGGAATACACGCGCGAATGTGGCGGCTTCAACCTGGCGAAGGGATATCTGAATTTTCTCGACGACGCAGTCGGCATCGCAACCGGCGGCAAAATGCGCGGTGCCGAGCGTTTCCGGCCGGGAAGGGAAGTCGCGATCACGCCGGGCAAGGTGATCCTTCGAAACCGGCTCATCGAACTCATTCAATACGCGCCGGCCGGCGATCTGGTGCGGCCGGAGCCGATCCTGATCGTGCCGGCATGGATCATGAAATACTATATTCTCGATCTGTCGCCGCCGGTCTCGCTCGTGAAATATCTCACGGAGCAGGGCTACACGGTGTTCATGATCTCCTGGAAGAATCCGGATTCGGACGACCGCGATCTCGGGCTCGAGGATTACCGCAAGCTTGGCGTCATGGCCGCGCTCGACGCGATCGCCGCGGTCGTGCCCGACCGGCAGGTCCACATGGCCGGGTATTGTCTCGGCGGCACGCTGTCCGCGATCGCCGCCTCGGCAATGGCGCGCGACGGCGACGATCGCCTGAAATCGCTCACGCTGATCGCCGCGCAAACCGACTTCCACGAAGCCGGCGAGCTGACGCTGTTCCTCAACGAAAGCGAGATCGCCTTCCTCGAAGACATGATGTGGGAGAAGGGCTATCTCGATTCCAAGCAGATGGCGGGCGCGTTTCAGATCCTGCGGTCGAACGACCTGATCTGGTCGCGCATGCAGCGCGAATACCTGTTCGGCCAGCGCGGTCCCATCACCGATATCATGGCCTGGAACGCCGACGGCACCCGGATGCCCTACCGCATGCATTCCGAGTATCTGCGCAACATCTGTCTGAATAACGATCTTGCGGAAGGCCGGTTCAAGACCGACGGCAGGCCGGTTGCGCTGTCCGACATTCGCGCACCGATCTTTGCCGTCGGCACCACGCAGGATCATGTCGCGCCCTGGCGGTCGGTCTACAAGATTCATTTGCTCACCGACACCGATGTGACGTTCACGCTGGTAAGCGGCGGCCACAATGTCGGCGTCGTCGCGGAACCCGGCAATCCCAAGGCGCATTTTCAGATCGCAACCCGGCTGCACCACGACCGCTATGTCGATCCCGACGCCTACCAGACGACCGCGCCACGATGTCAGGGCTCGTGGTGGCTGGCGTGGCGGGACTGGCTCGATGCGAGGTCCGGCGAATTGCGCGCGCCGCCTGCGATGGGTGCGCCGGCCGCCGGCTACGCGCCCCTGTGCGATGCGCCGGG
The DNA here is from genome assembly GCA_013388965.1 of Pseudorhodoplanes sp. GTDB lineage: Bacteria > Pseudomonadota > Alphaproteobacteria > Rhizobiales > Xanthobacteraceae > Pseudorhodoplanes. The sequence continues at coordinate 6,637 of JACAEG010000114.1, forward strand.
GACCTATGTGCTGATGCAGTAGACCGGCAGGGAGACATGCCCAGGCGCCGAGCCAGCGGCCTCCATTTTCTCGGCTTCGCCTGGCCGGCGCTGGCGGCTGCTTCCGTCGCAGAAGTCTCCTCCGCCTGGGCGCGGGCCCTCATCGACGCTGCCGCGCCCGACGAGAGGCCGGAAGCGACCGAGCCGGCCTGGACCACGCCCAATCGCACGGTGCTGGATCTCCAGGGCGTGCGGCTGCGCGAATTCGCGTCCGGCGACGATACGCCGACCTTGATCTGCGCGCCCTACACCCTGCATGACGCCATGATGGTCGATCTTGCGCCCGGCCACAGCGTCGTCGCCGCTCTTCTGGACGCCGGCCTGCGCAATGTCTGCGTCACACAGTGGCGGTCGGCGACTCCCGAGATGTGCCATTGGACGATCGACGAATATCTTTCCGGGCTGAACGTCCTGATCGATTATCTCGGCGGCCACGTCAACCTGATCGGCGTCTGTCAGGGCGGCTGGCTCGGGCTGATCTATGCCGCAAGATTTCCCGCCAAAGTGCGAACGCTGACGCTCGCCGGCGCGCCGGTCGATCTCGACGCCGGGGAATCCGCGATCTCGCGCATTGCGCGCAGCACGCCGCCTGCGCTGTTTCGCGAACTCGTTGCGCTCGGCGAAGGCCGGATGATGGGTTATCGCGTCACGCAGTTCTGGACGTTCCCGCATGACGACCCGGAAATCATCCACGAGCTTCTGGCGCCGGATTGCGCGATAGCGTCCGACGAGTTTCAGGCCCTTTCGGAGCGTTTCCAGGCCTGGCATGCATGGATGCTCGACCTGCCCGGCGCCTATTATCTGCAGGCGGTCGAGCAGATCTATCGCAACAACGAGGTGGCGCGCGGCAGGTTCAAGGCGCTCGGCATGCGCATAGACCTGTCGGCGGTCCGCATCCCGGTCTTTCTGATCGCCGCCCAAGACGATCAGGTGGTCGCGCCGGCACAGCTCTTTGCCGCGACGCGGCTGCTCGGAACGCCGCCCGGCTCGATCGGGCAGGCGACGGTGAAGGGCGGCCATTATCATCTGTTCATGAATTCACGGGTGATGGCGGAGACCTGGCCCGCGATCGCCGGCTGGATCAAGGACGCCGCCTAGGCTCGTCGGCCGCTGGCCATCTTGCGCCCGCTTTCCGTGGCCGCTACCACCCTGTCGGAACGGCCGGCCGGGGGCGCGATACGCAATGTCCGACATGCACGATATCCGCGCCCACTTTGCGCGCTCGCTCGAGGTCCTGCAGGCGGCAAGCAGGGACGAGTCCCTGCTCCGTGCCGTGTCCGCGATCGCCGAGCTGATCGCGCGCGCGTTCGCGTCGGGGCACAAGGTTCTGCTCGCCGGAAACGGCGGGAGCGCCGCGGACGCGCAGCATATCGCCGCCGAATTCCTGTCGCGCTTCCGCCTCGACCGCAGGCCCCTGCCCGCGCTGGCGCTGACCACCGACACCTCGGTGCTGACCGCGATCGGCAACGATTTCGGATTCGATCAGGCCTTCGAGCGGCAGGTGCGCGGGCTCGGCGCCAAGGGCGATGTCTTCATCGGCATTTCGACCTCGGGACGGTCGCCGAACGTGATCGCGGCGCTGAAGGCCGCGCGCGAGATCGGCGTCGTGACCATCGGCTTCACCGGGTCGAAGCAGAGCGAGATGCTGCCGCTATGCGATCTCGTGCTGGCCGCGCCGTCGGACGACACCGCGCTGATCCAGCAGATACACATCGTCGCCGCGCACGCGATCTGCGACCGCGTCGAGCATGCCCTGTTCACGCCGAAGGGCTGATCATGACCGCGCCCGACAAGGACACGCGCAGGCCCGCCGCCTTTCTCGACCGCGACGGCGTGCTCAATTACGACGACGGCTATATCGGCACGATCGAGCGCATCCGCTGGATGCCCGGCGCGGCCGCCGCCATCCGCAGGCTGAACGAGGCGGGATACCGCGTGTTCCTGATCTCGAACCAGTCCGGAGTCGCGCGCGGCATGTTCACCGAGCGCGACGTCGAGCGGGTGCACGACTGGATGGTGTCGCAGCTCGCGACGCAGGGCGCGCATGTCGACGATGTGCGCTACTGCCCCTATCACCCGGATGCGCCGCTGGCCGCCTATCGCATTGATTCCGACTGGCGCAAGCCGAAGCCCGGCATGCTGCTCGACCTGATGCGCGAATGGGCGGTGGACAAAAATGCGAGCTTTCTGATCGGCGACAAGGACAGCGACCTGCGCGCCGCGACCGCGGTCGGGATCAGGGGATTCCTGTTTGCGGGCGGCGACCTCGACGCATTCGTCGCAGAGAGCCTCGCGTCGCTCGCCCGCTGACGCCAGCGTGAACGCCATCGGGCCGGACATTCGCGTCCGGCTCGATGCCGTATGGCAGACCTACTTCTTGTTGGCCGGCCCGGTGTCCTGGCGCTGATTGGCCGGGCCGGTATCCTGACGCTGGTTGGCCGGGCCGGTGTCCATGCGCTGGTTCGCCGGGCCGGTATCCATGCGCTGGTTCGCCGGGCCGGTATCCATGCGCTGGTTGGCCGGGCCCGTATCGCTGCGCTGGGCCAGGGCCGGACCCGCCACGAGGGCGAGCAAGGCCGCTGCGAGAACGAATTTCTTCATGTCCTAGTCCTCCAATGATCGTGTCACGATTGCCCCGCGACGGGCGCGGTTCTGCCGGCCGGTCGCGAGGGTAGGCTCCCCCCGGGCATTCCGGCCCGGTTGAATGACGGCCAAGGTCGTCGCCTTGTAGTATTCGTCCCTACGCGTATTCGGTTTCACCGGGGCGCGCGTTTTGTTTCTCAACTTTTCTTGACCGCCGCCTGTCACCGCGGTGACAGCAAAACGATGAAAAGTCTGAGCCGTCGCAGGACGCAGGGGCGGTCACGCCGCCTGGCCTACCGCCCGATCCAGACTTTCGGCCCCGACGCCCCGCGCCGCCTCGCGATCGAGGCCGCCGGCCGATCGCGGCGGCCGGGCGATGGCCCGGATTGCTGCATCAGCTTGCGCGCTGCAGACGCCGCGGCCTCGACATACGCCTTGTCGCCGTGAATGAGCGCGAGAGCCATCGCACCTTCGAGCAGAAGCCAAATCTCGCGGGCAAGCCCCGCAGGATCGTGCGCGCCTTGCTGCACGAGCGCCTCCGCGAGCTGCCGCTCCCTGCTCGCCTTGTGATGGTGCGCGATCTTGCGCGCCGGATGGCCCGGCAGACCGGCCAATTCCATCGCGAGACGGGTAAAGCCCGGGCCGGTCCCCCGGCGACGTTGCCGTCCAGTCCAGTCGAAGGCACGGATCAGCGCGCCGGCCTCTCCGCCGCCCTGCGGCAACATTCCCGGAGACGCCTGAGGCAGGACATCTTTGTCAAACGATGTGAGCAAACGGCGGAACTCCCCTCTGGCCGGACAGGCTAACGCGCCCGCCCCGCCGGAGTGCCAAAGCCAATTTCCCTTCCGCGCTCTCGGGTCAGACGCCGGGCATCCCGCGCGACAGCGGCCGAACCGCTTCGCCCGCCACCTGCTGGGTCAGCGACGTGAGTTCCCTGGCCTGCTCCGAGAATCGCTCGAATTGCTTGCGGGAATGCGACGTCCAGACTTCGATCAGTTCGGACACGGATTTCGCCTGCACGATGTCCTGTGCGCAATCGAGCGCTGCCATCGCGTTGGCGCGTGCCATCTCGATGGCGGTGAGCTGGTAGCGGCTCAAGCCGTTTGCGGCCGAAGCAGTGGTATCTTCGATCGCCCTGGCTGTCGCCTGCACATCGGCCCCGAGCTTTTCCGAGGCTTCCCTGATCTGATCGGCACCCTTTGCCGCTGCTTTTTCAGCGAATTTCACACCCGGATTGTTCGCGGACATTGGCAACCTCCGACCATTTGATGTTGGATTCTCACTGCGCAAACGCGACCGCCGCGCGCTCGTTCCCTTACCGGTCGTGGTGTACTGACGCAGTGTTCCGCAAAGCCGGCGGGCGGAACCGTGACTGTCACGGCGACCGCGGAAGCACCTGCCGGTAAACCGCCGCGATCTTTGCGGCTTCCGCATCGACACTGAATTGCGCGACCACCGCGCGGCGCGCCGCCTCGCCCATCCGCGCCGCGCGCGCAGGATCGCG
>JACAEG010000323.1 GCA_013388965.1 Pseudorhodoplanes sp.
GCAAAGACCCGGCGCAGACATCGCTTCTTGAACCAAATGCCGCGCCGAGCGTCGTTTGCCGAACCAGCCAGGCGAAGGAGCGGATCGAGTTTCAGGCCGATCTTTATGCCTCTTGCTTGCTGATGCCGCGCAAGCTGGTGTTTGCCGCGTGGGACAAGGCGTTCCCCGACCGCAAGCAGCGGGTGCTTCAACCCGCGACGCCGATCGACCATCCCTTCGTCGAGATCGCCCGTTTCGAGTGCCGCATCCCCGGCACCGAGTTCACGGAAACCGACGATCAGGCTTTGGACGGCTTCGCCAAGCCATTCGCCGAAAGGTTCCTTGTCTCACCGATTGCCATGCGCATTCGACTGGAAAGGCTCGGACTTCTGCATCGCAAGGTGCCGTTGCAGCGCCTTCTCCCTGATAGCGCGTGAACCCCTTTCTTTTGAGGAGATCGTCAAGTGTCAACTGAACGAAGGCAAATCGAGAAACAGGGGCGGGAACCCGCCGCGTTCGAGACGCGCGACTTCTACCTCGCCTGCTTCCTGCGCTGCTCGGGCTACGAGCTTCAGGGCCTTCGCGCCGAAGGGCTGCGCAAGGTCTTCGTCTTTCGGGATCGCGCCTCGCGTCGTGATGACGTGATGGCCTTCTACGGCGACGCGACCAGCGTTCGCCCGTTGGCTTTCGCCGCCACCATCAAGTACATGAAAGGATTACTCCACAATGGCTGAACCGCAAGACAACCCGCCGTTCCAGCGCGCCAAGAGCGGTCAAGTCCGCGAAGCCCTCGACCGGCTCGAAGGGCTTGTCGTCGATGGCCTGAAGCACGGGTTCTTCGACTACTCGATCGTCTGCGAAGTCGCCAACGGCGGCAAGCGGCAACTCGTGATCCGCGCTGGCAAGAGCCACAAGTTCACGATCCCGGAACACGAGGTGCCGCGTTAGGCGACGCCAAGCGGCGATCCCTGAGACGGGGACGCCTGAAGATGCAAATCCATTTGGGCACAACGTCATCGGTGGGAATCCGAGATCGGAGGCCAGGAGCACGGAGCGGCCGAACCGCCCGTAAGGCTTTCGATGAAACGTCTCGACGCTGCAAACGACAATGAGGTGGGGCAGCAGATCGCCCGCACCCGCGAAATCTGGCAACCGCGCATGGGCCACGACCTCAACGACGAGGACGCGCGGCAAATCCTTCATTCCGTTACCGGCTTCTTTGGCGTCCTGGCCGAATGGCGGCGCGCCGAATTGCTCGCTGCTGCGAATGATTGCACCGCGCCGGTCGAACCGAACGATGGCGGGGTGCGCCATGACCGCTGAAACCATCGCGAAAGCCCTTGGAGGGCGCCGGGCGGGCGCAACATGGATGGCGCGCTGCCCGGCACATGACGATTCAAGCCCGAGCCTCGCTATCAGCGCGGGCAGGCACGGCAAGGTGCTGGTGCGCTGCCATGCCGGTTGCGACCAGTGTGACGTGATCGCCGCCCTATCGGAGCGCGGTTTGTGGGCCGCGATCGGCAAACGCACTGGCGGCATTGCCCGAAAGCACCGGAAGAACCTTGAGCGCGAACCCGATCCTGATGCCAAGGCCCGCACGGAGGCCGCGCGTGCGATCTGGCGGGCCTCGCACGACATCGCGGGCTCGCTCGGCGAAACCTATCTGCGATCGCGCGGGCTCGCGCTTTCGCCGCTGCCAAGTTTGCGTTTCCATCCCGGCCTGAAACACGCGTCGGGCGGCGTCTGGCCTGCCATGGTGGCGCTTGTGGGCAATGGTGAGACCGGCGAAGCCCTTGCCGTTCATCGCACGTTCCTCGCCCGCGACGGTCAAGGAAAAGCGCCGGTCGATCCGCCGAAGATGATGCTCGGGCCGTGTCGCGGCGGCGTGGTTCGCCTGGGCGAACCCAGCGACGTCCTGATGGTCGGCGAAGGGATCGAGACCTGCCTTGCTGCCATGCAGGCGACCGGCAAACCGGCATGGGCGGCGCTTTCAACCTCGGGCCTTCGCTCGCTCGATCTGCCGCGCGCAATCGCCAAGGTGATCGTCCTCGCCGATGGTGACGAACCCGGCGAAGCGGCGGCGCAGCTCTGCGCCCGGCGATGGCAACGGGAAGGGCGAAGCGTTCGGATCGCCCGCCCGCCAAGCGGCATGGATTTCAACGATCTGCTCAAGGCCCGCAACCTCGCTTCCTCGGAGGGCGGGCAATGAGCACCGACAACAGTCTTGAAGCGGAAAGCCTGATCCTCGACACCATCGAAGTTGCCGAGGCTGTTCCCGATCCGCTGGCCGGATTGGTCGAACAGACGGCAACCGATCCCGGCGCGCCCTTCATGCCGGAAGCCCTGGAATCGCTCGCGGCGCTGAAGCAGGACAACCGTGCCGCCTTTGAGGCGCTGCGCTCGCAACTCAAGAAAGCCGGGTGCCGGGTGACGGCGCTCGATGACGCCATCGGCGAGGAGAACGGCGAGCAAGGCGGACGCGGGCCGACGCAGGCCGACATCCTGATCGACCTCGCGCAGTCCGCCGCCTCGTTCCACACACCGGACGGCAGCGGCTATGCCGACCTCGACATCAACGGCCATCGCGAGACCTGGCCGATCCGCGCCAAGGGTTTTCGGCGCTGGCTGGCGCGGCGCTTCTTCGAGGAGACAGGCGGCGCACCGAGTTCCGAGGCCCTGCAATCGGCGCTGAACGTGATCGAGGCGAAGGCGCATTTCGATGCGCCCGAACGTCAGGTGCATATCCGTGTCGGCGGGCTCGACGGGCGGCTCTACCTCGACCTTGGCGACGAGGCATGGCGCGCCATCGAGATCGACGCCACCGGCTGGCGCATCGTTGACAATCCGCCCGTTCGTTTCCGGCGCGCGTCCGGCATGAAGGCGATGCCGATCCCCGCGCGCGGCGGCTCGATCGAAACCCTGCGCTCGTTTCTCAATGTGCAGACTGACGCGGATTTCGTGCTGGTGGTTGCCTGGGCGCTCGCTTGCTTGCGCAATCGCGGTCCCTATCCGGTGCTCGTGCTGTCGGGCGAGCAGGGTTCGGCGAAATCGACCTTCGCGGCGATCCTCCGTGCGCTGCTCGATCCCAATACCGCGCCGCTTCGCGCCTTGCCACGCGAGGATCGCGACCTGTTCATCGCCGCCAGCAACGGCCATGTGCTCGCCTTCGACAATGTGTCGGGCCTTCCCGCCTGGATATCGGACACGCTTTGCCGCCTTGCGACGGGTGGCGGCTTCGCGGTGCGCCAACTCTATTCCGATCAGGATGAAGTGCTGTTCGATGCGGCGCGCCCGGTAATCCTCAACGGGATCGAAGATATCGTCACAAGGCCCGATCTGGCCGATCGCGCCGTATTCCTCACGCTGGAACCGATCCCCGAGGAGCGCCGTCGCACGGAGCAGGACTTGTGGGCGGCGTTCGAGGCCGAACGTCCGCGCCTCCTCGGTGTGCTGCTCGAGGCGGTGGCGAAGGGCTTGGCCGAACTGCCCGCTACGCGCCTCGACAAGCTGC
>JACAEG010000272.1 GCA_013388965.1 Pseudorhodoplanes sp.
AATTGCCGGCGATGTCGCTCGCCGAAGTCTTCGTCAAGCCGACCACCATGCTCTACCGCAACTTTCTCGCGATGGAGACGGAGGAGCTTCTGCGCAGCCATCCGATCGACGGGGCCGTGCTGATGGGCGGCTGCGACAAGACCGCGCCCGCCCTCCTCATGGGCGCGATCAGCGTGGGCATCCCTGCGATTCTCGTGCCGGCCGGGCCGATGCTGCGCGGAAACTGGCAGGGCAAGATTCTGGGCTCCGGCTCGGACGTCTGGAAATACTGGGACGAGAAGCGCGCCGGCAACATTACCGAGGAGGACTGGAACGAGATCGAGAACGGCATCGCGCGCTCCTTCGGCACCTGCATGACGATGGGGACGGCCGCGACCATGATGGCGATCGCCGAGGCGCTCGGCTTCACGCTGCCCGGCGCGTCGTCCATCCCGGCGGCCGATGCCAATCATCCGCGCATGAGCGCGATGTCGGGCCGCCGCATCGTCGACATGGTGTGGGAGGACCTCACGCCCGACAGGATCATCTCTCCGAAGGCGATCGACAACGCCATCAAGGTGCACATGGCGATGGGCGGCTCGACCAACGCGATGGTGCATCTCGTCGCCATCGCGCGGCGCGCGGGCATTGCGCTCTCGCTCGACCGCTTCGACGCATTGTCGCGCGAGGTGCCGGTCATCGCCAATGTGCGGCCGTCCGGCAAATACCTGATGGAGGACTTCTTCTATGCCGGGGGCCTGCGCGCGCTGATGAACCAGCTCAGGCCGATGCTCGACATCGACTGCATGACGGTCAACGGCAGGACACTCGGCGACAATATCGCGGGTGCCAACATTCACCTGCCCGAGGTGATCCACACGCTCAACGACCCGATCTCGACCGAGCCCGCCTGCGGCATCCTGCGGGGCAACCTTGCGCCAAACGGCTGCGTCATCAAGCCCTCGGCGGTGGAAAAGCGCCTGCTCAAGCATCGCGGGCCGGCTTTGGTGTTCGAGGACTACAACCACATGGCCAGCCTCGTCGATCGCGAGGACCTCGACGTCACGCCCGACCATGTGCTGGTGCTGAAGAATGCCGGCCCCAAGGGCGGTCCCGGCATGCCGGAATGGGGCATGCTGCCGATCCCGACCAAGCTGGTGAAGCAGGGCGTGCGCGACATGCTGCGCGTGTCCGACGCGCGCATGAGCGGCACGAGCTACGGCGCCTGCATCCTGCATGTGTCGCCGGAGAGCTATGTCGGCGGTCCGCTCGCCTTCGTGCGCACCGGCGACATGATCGAGGTTGATGTCGCGGCGCGTCGCATCCATCTCGACGTCAGCGACGAGGAATTGGCGCGGCGCAAGTCGGAATGGAAGCCGCCGGCGCCGCGCTACGAGCGCGGTTATGGCGCGATGTTCTCGGAGCATATCGGGCAGGCCGACCAGGGCTGCGACTTCGATTTCCTGCAGAGCGTCGCGCGCGTGCCGGAACCGGAAATTCATTGACCGTTGGCATTCCGGATGCGCCGAAGGCGCGATCCGGAATGGAATCGATCGATGTTTCGCGTGCGAGGCCGACTCGGGTTCGCCTGCTGCGCGGCGTCTGTTACTCCGCCTTTCGCCTGTCCAGCGCGTACCAGGCCGCCGGCACGACCACGGCGCCGAGCGCCGTCTTGAACAGTGTCGCAAAATAGAAGGGGGCGACACCGCTCGCCCAGGCCTTGTCGAATCCGATCAGGCTGCCAAGCCAGGCGACGCCGCAGGCGAAGATCACGACATGCCCGAGGAACATTGCCGCAAACAGGCGAAGCGGCGACCTGTCCCAGCCGCGCTCGGCGAGGACGCCGACGAGAATCGCCGCCAGCACGAAACCGGCGAGATAGCCGCCCGTCGGCCCCATCATGTAGGCGAGCCCGATGCCCTTTTCCGGCGTGCCGGCAAAGACCGGAATGCCGACCGCGCCTTGTGCGAGATAGGCCAGCACCGTGACGGCGGCGAGCCGCCAGCCATAGACCGCGCCGAGCACGAGCACCACGAAGGTCTGCATCGTCATCGGAATGGGGTAGAACGGCACGTTGATCTTCGCCGAAAGCGTGAGCGCCGCCGTTCCGACGAGCACCAGGATGACGGCGCGCATCAGCCCCGTCTCCTGCCACAGCGCCGACGCAAGCGTCGGCCTCGAAGCTTCGGCGGTCGCTGCAGCGCGCATGGCAGATATCACTCCATTCGAGGCCGGCCGAACGGCCGGAAGGCTTGGGTCGTTTCCTAGGGTGATATATTGACTTTGGCGGCGGCCCTCAAGCGCGCCGAAATGGAAGCGTTGGATCGCATGACCGAGGACATTCCCTTCGACAAGAGCTTCGACCTGCGGACGGGAATAGCCGCCGACGTCATTCCGGGCGTGCGCGCTGTCTCGGCCGGCAATGCGGGGCCGTTCACCTTCAAGGGCACGGTGAGCTACATCGTGGGGCGGGGCAAGGTCGCGATCGTCGATCCCGGCCCGGACGATCCGCATCATGTTGCCGCCCTGCTCGACGCCGTGCGCGGGGAAACGGTCACGCATATTTTTGTCACTCACACGCATCGCGATCACTCTCCGGCGGCGGCGCATATCAAGGCCGCGACCGGCGCGCCGACCCTTGCGGAAGGCCCGCATCGCGCCTCGCGGCCGGTTCACGTCGGCGAGGAGATGCGGCTCGACGCGTCCGGCGACAGCGACTTCCGACCCGACATCGTCTTGCGCGACGGCGACGTTGTCGACGGCGAGGGATGGTCGATCGAGGCGATCACGACGCCGGGTCACACGGCCAATCATATGGCCTTCGCAATCCGGGGATCCGGCGCGCTGTTCTGCGGCGATCATGTGATGCCGTGGTCGACGACGATCGTCGCGCCGCCGGACGGCGCGATGCGCGACTACATGGCCTCGCTGAACAAGCTCGGTGCGCGCAGCGAGTCCGTCTATCTGCCCGGGCATGGTACGACGATCCGGGACGCGCCGCGCTTCGTGCGCCATCTCGTCAGACACCGGCAGGCGCGCGAGGCGTCGATCCTGCATCGGCTGGGCAAGGGCGAGGCCGATATCCCGACTCTGGTGCGCGCAATCTATATCGGCATCGATCCGCGGCTCGTCGGCGCCGCCGGATTGTCCGTGTTCGCGCACATGGAAGATCTCGTCGATCGCGGGATCGTGGCGAGCGACGGCGCGCCCTCGCTGACCTCGCGTTACCGCTTGGCCTGAGCCTTGCCGGGCGGGGTCTTGGCGGGAGGGGGAGGCGCCTTTCTCGGCTGCTTCTCCTCGGCCAGGGCGTCGGCGGTCGTCTCGATTTCCTCGATCAGGGCAAGCACGCGCGCGGCGTTGGTGCCGAAGTCGTGGCGGCCGTAGCGCGAGGCCGAACGGATGTCGACGCGCGTGCCTTCGCCCGACGGCCTGATGCGGATCACGACGTCGTCGCGAAAGCCCATGACCGGCGTGCGTGCGACGAGTTCGATCCGGCCTTCGCGTCGCGTGGCCGGCTGCGGCTCGCGCTCGTCGATGGCGCGCCATTTGTGCCGGGCGATCACCGCGCGGGCGGCGTCGAACGCGATCTTCGGCGTGGTGGCGAGCAGCAGCGGCTCGATGTCGGGATAGGCGAAGCGCTGCTGTTCCGCTGCATACAGGCCGGCATAGGCGACGGGATTGGCGTTGCGGGGGCGCAGCTTTGCGATCGCCTCGAAACGCGGCGGATCGATCGGATCGGTCGTGATGTCGGCGATGGCCGGCAAAGTATAGGCCTTTGAGGCGAGATAGCCCGGATAGGCGAGCAGCAGGCCGCCGATGACGATCGCGAGCACGGAATGACCAAGCCCGCGCAGGCCGTCCTTCCAGATCACGATGAAGGAGGCGAGCGCCAGCAGGATGCCGAGCGCCGCGAACAGCAAGGCGCCGCCGAATGTCGCCAGCGCCGGCTCGATCTCCAGAAATCCAGAGCGCAGGATGATGACCGAAAGCAGCGCTGCGAGCAGCGAGAAGAATGCGAAGCGCCGGGCCCAGACCGAAAGTCTCGACAGCGGTTCGTCGGCGATGCGGCGTCTTGCCATGATCCAGCGGTTACTCTGCGGCCTCCGCCGTCGGCAGGACATGGTCCTTGAACCGGTCGCGAAGCGCCGTCTTCAGAATCTTTCCTGTTGCCGTATGCGGGATTTCCTCGACGAAAACAACATCGTCCGGCATCCACCACTTGGCGATCTTGTCCTGCATAAAGCCCAGAATCTCGTCCTTGGCCGCGGTTTCGCCTTTCTTCAGGACGATGACGAGCAGCGGTCGCTCGTCCCATTTTGGATGCGGGACGCCGATCACGGCCGCCTCGGCGACCTTGGGATGCCCGACGGCGAGATTTTCAAGCTCGATCGACGAAATCCACTCCCCGCCGGACTTGATGACGTCCTTGGAGCGGTCGGTGATCTGCATGTAGCCGTAGGGGTCCATCGTGGCGACGTCGCCGGTATCGAAGAAGCCCTGTTCGTCGAGGATGCCCGGCCCATCCTCCTTGAAGTAGGCGCGGGTGACCGACGGTCCCCGGACCTTGAGACGCCCGAAGGTCTTGCCGTCCCAGGGCAGCTCGCGGCCGCTGTCGTCGGTGATCTTCATCTCCACGCCGAAGGGCGGGTGGCCCTGCTTGTTCTGGATGTCGAGCCGCGCCTCGCCGGAAAGATCGGCATATTCCGGCTTGAGCGAGCAGAGCGACCCGAGCGGGCTCATCTCCGTCATGCCCCAGGCATGGATCACCTCGACGCCATAGACGTCCTGGAATTTCTGCGTCATGGCGCGCGGGCAGGCGGAGCCGCCGATCACGACGCGCTTGAGATAGGGCAGCTTGAGATTGCTGGCTTCGAGGTGCTGCAGCAGCATCAGCCACACCGTCGGAACTGCAGCCGTGAAGCTGACGCGGTAGTCATTCAGCAATTCGTAGACCGACGCGCCGTCGAGCTTCGGTCCCGGCATCACCAGGGCGGCGCCGACCATCGGCGAGGTCAGTGCGAGTCCCCAGCAATTGGCGTGGAACATCGGCACGACCGGCATGATCACGTCGCGCGAGGCGACGCCCATCGAATCGGGCAAGGCCGCGATCATCGAATGCAGCACGTTGGAGCGGTGCGAATAGACGACGCCCTTGGGATTGCCGGTGGTGCCCGACGTGTAGCACATGCCCGCCGCCGTATTCTCGTCGAAGCTGCGCCAGGCGAAGTCGCCATCGGCTTCGGCGATCCAGCTTTCATAGGGAACGGCGTTGCGGAGGGTTGTCGCCGGCATGTGGGCCGCGTCCGTCAGGATGACATAGCGTTCGATGCTCGGCAGCTTGTCGGCGATCCTTTCCAGCAGCGGCACGAAGGTCAGGTCGGCCAGCATCAGGCGGTCCTCCGCGTGATTGGCGATCCAGACGATCTGATCTTGGAACAGGCGCGGGTTGATCGTGTGATAGATCGCGCCGAGGCCCATGATGCCGTACCAGCTCTCGAGATGACGCCAGGTGTTCCAGGCAAGAGTGGCGACGCGGTCGCCCTGGCGGATGCCGTCCTTCTCGAGCCGCTGCGCGACCTGCAGCGCGCGCTTGCGGATCGTGGCGTAATCGGTGGTGTGGATCGGCCCCTCGACCGAACGCGAAATGACCGGGCGCGCGCCATGCTGGATGGCGGCGTGATCGATGATGCGATGGCACAGCAGCGGCCAATCCTGCATCAGTCCTTGCATGGCGTTTCCCCTTGATTTCTTGTGTCTTTTTGGAACCCGCGCGCGACGGCGCGGACCCAGGCCAAGGTTACCGCCGAGGCTGGGCGCGCGCAAAGGTTTCAGCGAAAGCGCGAGAGCTGGAATCGCGCGATGTCATGGCCGGTCGTCCCGGCGGTCGCGAGGTCGGCAAGGATCTCGCCCATCACCGGCGCAAACTTGAAGCCGTGGCCGGAGCAGGCCGAGGCCACGACGATCTGCGGCGCCGCAGGATGGCGGTCGAGAATGAAATGCCCGTCCGGCGTCATGGTGTAGAGGCATGTCGCAGTCGTGACATTGCGGCCGTTCGCGGCCGGCAGGAATCTGGCGAGCCCCGCGCGCACGATCGCCTCGTCGGTCGCCGTCACCGAGCGGTTATAGGTTTCGGGATCGACCGCCTCGCCGACGTGATGGTGCTTGGCGACCTTCAGCCCTTCGCCCGGCCGTTGCGGAAAGCCGTAGTGAATGCCGAGATCGCTTTCGAGCATGAAGACCGGGAACGCGCCGGCCGCGAACAACGCCGGTTCGAGCGGCTCCGTCCACAGCACGGCCTGCCGCGTCACCTCAAGCGGCAAATTCAGGTCCGGCAGCAATGTCCGCAACCAGGCGCCGGCCGCGAGGATGGCCGCTCCGGCATCGATCGTGCCGCTCTCGGTCGTGACGCGCACGCCGCTGCCCTGCGGCGCGACCGAAAGGACGCGCTTGCCGGTCAGCACTTCCGCGCCATGCCGCACCGCCAGCGCCTGCATCGCCGCAACTGCAGGTTCGGCTTCAAGATAGCCTCCGTCGGGCTGCACGACGCCGACGAAGTCGGGCGGGACGCGGAATGCAGGATAGCGGGTCATCAGCTCGCCGGCATCCAGCACCTGATGCGGCAGGCCATGCAGGCGCGAGGAGGCGAGGGTGCCGCTGACCAGTTCGCTGTCCGGCGCACCGATCTCGGCGATCCCGGTGATCGTCATCAGCCTCTGGCCGGCGGCGACCTCCATGTCGCGCCACTTGTGATAGGCCTCGCGCAGAAGCGGCACATAGGAGGGGTGCTCGAAATAGCCGAGGCGGATGATCCGCGTCAGGCCGTGCGAGGAACCGCGCGTGTGGCCCGCCTCGAAGCGCTCGACGCCGACCGCGCGCAGGCCGCGCCGCGACAGTTCGTACAGGGCGGCGCTTCCCATTGCGCCGAGGCCGACAACGGCAACGTCGAATTTCATGATTCAGGATCGCCTTCGGTTCAGCCCAACCGCGCTTGTTGTCGTAGGATCGCCCCGCAGAAAAGCCGCAAAGGCCGTCGAAAGCGATCCCGATGCGCTTGCTCTACCCGCTGTTGCTCGTTTCGGCCATCCATCCCGCGATCGCCCGGGAAACCCCGTTGCCGCGGCCGCGCCCGGCCGAAGCGGCCCTCGCCAATTACGGACCTGCGCCGGTTCCCGAGCCGCCCGATCAGCCCTCGCCCTGCCAGATGCGGATGACGGAAAAGCTGATCGCGGTGTTCGAATCCCTCCCCGCCATCGTCGGGCCGAGCGTGTGCGGCGCGCCCGACATGGTCAAGCTCACGACGATCATGCTGCCCGACGATACCCGCATCGTCGTTTCGCCGCCCGCCATCATGCGCTGCACGATGGCGGAGGCGATCACCCATTGGGTGCGAGACGACATCGCGCCCGTGGCGAACAAGGCCGGCCTTGCGATCCGCACGCTCGACAATTTCGCCGATTACGAGTGCCGCGGCCGCAACCGCGTCGTGGGCGCCAGGGTGAGCGAGCATGGCTATGCCAATGCGCTCGACGTGCGCGGATTCCGGCTCGGCGACAACAAGCTGTTCGATTTCACGGACAGATCGGTGCCGCGGGATTTGCGGGAGGCCATCCGCAAGAGCGTCTGCGCGCGGTTCATGACAGTGCTCGGGCCGCGCTCCGACGGCTATCACGAGAACCATATTCATCTCGATCTGGCCGAACGGCGGAATGGTTACCGGATCTGCCAATGGGAGGTTCTCGACCCTGTGCCGGACGTCCCGCTGCCGCGCGCGCGCCCGGCCGAGGCGCCGCAGGTCGTGGAATAGCCAGATTCGATGACCAAGTGAACGGTCCCTTCACCGGTAGCGCGGTAGCAGCACGGCATGAGTTCGAGTAACCCCAGCGAGAACGGGCGCGGCATGACGCAGCGGCCTGCGCGCCATCTGTTGACCCGCCGCCAGCTTGTCACCGGCGGCGCGGGCCTGATTGCGGTTGCCGGGACGGCGACCGCCGCCCATGCCGCCTCGGTCGCCGCGCACGATCTCGTGATCACGAGCTACCGGCCCCGGCCGGCGTCATGGCCCGACTCGCAACCGCTCTCGATCGCGGTGATCGCCGACCTGCATGCCGGGGGTCCGAATGTCGGGCGCGCGCGCATCGCCGAGATCGTGGCGCAGACCAACACGCTGGGCTGCGACCTCGTCGTGCTGCTGGGCGACTTCTTCGCCACCCATCGCTTCGTCACCGAAGTCGTGCCGCCCGAAATCTGGGCGGGAGAGCTCGGGCGATTGCGCGCCCCGCTCGGCGTCTTCGCCATCCTCGGCAATCACGACTGGTGGCACGACGTGCAGGGCGTCCGCCGGGCGCTGACCGATGTCGGCATTCCGGTCCTGGAAAACGATGCCGTTCTGCTCGGGGATCCGCCCTCGCGCTTCTGGCTCGTGGGCCTCGGCGATCAGCTGGCCTATCCGCTCGGTCACGGGCGGTTCCGGGGAATCGACGATCTGCCTGCTGCGCTTGCGCGCGCGGACACGGACGATACCGTCATCCTGCTCGCGCACGAGCCCGATATCTTCACGACCGTGCCCGACCGCGTGGCGCTCACGCTCTGCGGCCATACGCATGGCGGACAGATCCGCATGCCGCTGGTGTGGCCGGCCTTCGTGCCGTCGGAATATGGCGCGCGCTTCGCCTACGGTCATATAGTCGAGAAGGGCCTCCACACCTGGTCTCGCTTTTTCCGCACTCGCTAGAGTTGCCTTTCCGACGGACCCTTCCGGATTGCCAACGACCTCGATGGTGCCGCATCCGACATGGGCATACCATGGAATGGGCCTCTGGTAGGCATTGGCCGCCGTGTCGATGTGCCCCGGAGGCAGGAACCCGTGGGGCTCCGTGTCCAGAGCATCTTTCATCTTGATCATCTCCGGAAAGAGGGCCAGGGA